>WFOZ01001012.1 GCA_015487825.1 Planctomycetaceae bacterium | reverse complement strand
GCAGATCTCGATGTGCATTCAATGCGGTGAATGTAGAGAGGGCATCGCCAAAGGGAATGCGTGTATTGGCTGCAACGCCGCCATCGTCCTGGCAAACATCGCGAATAAAATCTCGCACATCTTCCTGAAGAGCAGAATCGATTTGCCCCAACAGTTTGAGAGTCGCTACCGCGGCAGCTGTTGGATTGGTGCCACTTCTTTTCATCGGAGCAATTTCGACAAAGCCGCCATCGTCGCGCTGTCTATCGAAAAGAAACTGCACGATTGTATTGGGATCGGGGATTGGGCGAGCGAGTAAATTGTGAGTAACGACCACGAGAAAAGTCTGATAAGTGCTCCCAAGTTTTCCTTCCGGACTTTTTGCATATCCGCCATCGGGACGACGAAGTTCATCGAGTTGCTTGAATACTTTTTTTTGCCAGGCTTCAATTGTATTGCCGCTTCCCAGAAGGTCATCTCCCCCGGCCAGTTGAACGGCCAGAGCGCAGGATATCCAGTTGAGCAGATCGACCGGGGTATGATTGTGGTCTCGTTCAGCATGCAGATAGCGGGCAACGTTTTCGGTTGTTTCTGGTTTCATCCCGCCAAGTAAACCGAGTGCGCGGATGGCAAAGCCGGTGTAATAAAGATCTGAATCTCCCTCTCGCCCGCGAAATCCTCCATCATCACATTGATGTTCCAGCAAAAAACGACGATGCTTTTCAAAACGGGAAGCTGGCAATTTCCCCAGACCAGATTGTAAAGCTTGAGCCAGTTCGATCAGGTAGGGAAGTTTCATGAAGGGAGTATCAATGGGTTACAGTGTTAACCCGGGAGTTCGCACCCTCGGCTCGCCTCATACAGCAAGTTGTATTAAGCGGCTTTCTGCTTAACCTGTGCATGGAAGAGGTTCAGGTAGATCGGGCATGTTTCGAGTAATTGTTCGTGAGTACCACTGGCGATCAGACTACCTTCGTGCATGACGACGATTTTAGTGACGACGTCCAGCAAACTGCGATTGACTGCGTGTGTGATTATGAATGTTGTACACGATTTGCGGAATTGTTTCAAAGCCTGCTGGATATGATATTCGCTTTGTGAATCGATTGCAGAAGTGGCTTCATCAAGAATTAAGATGGAAGGCTTGCGGATCAGTGCCCTGGCCAGCGCGATTCGCTGACGTTGCCCGCCGGAAAGTCCCGCTCCTTTGTCGCCGACAACTGTTTCGTAGCCCTTGGGCAATTGTGTAATAAACTGATCGACTCCTGCAGTGGCTGCGGCTTGTTCAATTTCTTCCCGGGAAGCAGTCGGGTTACCATATCGGATATTTTCAATGATGGTGTCGTCGAATAAAAAGGTATCCTGTGTCACCACACCAAGTTGGCTGCGTAACGATTTTAAGGGAGCCTGCTGAATATCAATTCCATCAATTAGAATCCGTCCACGATCAGGATCGTAGTAGCGGGGGAGCAGGTTCACCAGTGTCGATTTGCCTGAGCCATTCTCCCCAACAACAACAACGCATTCCCCAAATTCCACACTCAACGAGACATTATTGAGTACATCAGGTGTTTTTTCTCCATTACGTGAAGCATAGGCAAACCGTATATCCTGAAATTCGATTTTCTTGCAGTGCTGAGGAAGAACTCTGGGCATCTTCGGTTCATTGACCATCGATTCCTGATCCAGTAATGCAGTGATACGATCAGCCGCGGCGATACTTCTTTTTAATTTCGAATAGATGCTGGATAGTTTTCGAACCGGATCGACCGTTCCAACCAGGAACGTGTAAAGCAAAATTAAAGTGGGAATATCTGGTGGATCGTCAGCCAGTTGAACGCCCCAGATTGTGGTTGTTTTTCTTAGAAGCAGATACATGCACGGCAATACCGTAATGAATATTGCACACATTCCCATCAGTTCTACTGTCGGATTGGTGATACCATCAATGATGCGAATTTTCATCGCCTTCGAATAGTAGGCGCGATTTTCCCGGTGAAAACGGGTGCGGTGCTTTCTTTCGTTGCCGAATGCTATGACAACCCGAAACGCATTGAACGTTTCTTCAAGTACCTGATAGATGCGGGACATACTTTCCATCATCCGGTGTGATGCCTGTTTGAGTAACTTTCCAAAGCGATAGAACATAAGGCCAGCCATCGGAACAAACAGCAGGGAAAGCAATGTCAATCGCCAGTTAACCATAAACGCCAGCGAAATGCAGGCAACTGCCTTAATCGGTTCCCTCGCCATTTTACCGCCCAGCAGTGAGAGGCCGGCTGCAAGTTCCTGTAAATCGAAAGTGAACCGGGACATTAATCCGGGTGTCCCTTCCTGCATCACACTTTGGTAATCCATTTTTAAACATTTACGAAAACATGCTTTACGAATATCGATCGTCGTTAATTCAACCACAGAACCGACTATCACATTCTGTGCGAAAATGCAAAGTCCTTTAATTGCCGTTGCCAAGACAAGAATACCGAAAAACAACGCAACCGTATTAAACTGATCAGTAGGCATCCAGGGTAGAATGTAGGCCTTCGTCCAGTTGAGCCAGGCGATGCTGCGTGTTGCCCTGGCAATTCGTTCCTCATGCTCTGCTCGCGATTCAAGCCTGCGAGCACGGTCTGATTCGCGTAAATCTTTCGCTGAGAGAATTTCATCCAAGTGGGCGATGTTTAGCTCGGTTTGCTGCGTCTGATTTTGAAGCTCTTCAAGTTGTCCTGAGACATAACTTTGCATGTTGCCTTGCATCAGAACATTGGAAACAGGAAAAACAATGGAAAGATTCGCTCCCCAAAATAGCCCTACCAGACATGCAAACAGAAAAGAGACCGCTACTCGAGCCCGGTATCGACTGACATAAGGCCAGATTCGGCTTAAACCTTCAATAATAGACATATAACAATTCGCTTCCTTGCGAAGACTTGCCACTTGTAATTTCACACCGGAAAATAGGTGTCCCGGCTGTGCAGGCGGTAATTTAAGGTTTAACGGCAATTCCATCCAGTGCAAATTGTGGAAACAGAAAAGGTTGTAAAGTCGTCTCTTTTCAGGCAACAACTCGAGTTTTGTAATTTCATGAGTATCAATTCAGCGTTGGCGTAGGGTCCGCTACCCGCGGACCACGATGGGAGATCAGGGCCAGCGCGCACAATTGGGAGGAATTGGCAAGATAGGTGGTTGCG
>WFOZ01001011.1 GCA_015487825.1 Planctomycetaceae bacterium | reverse complement strand
ATGCTTGCTCTATCACGATGCAAAAAGTTGCCGTTGTTGTGAAACTGACCAAGATGGTTGCAACGAAAAAGTGAAGCAACTTCAAGATCGCATCACGGCACTTTGCACTCGTCGTGAAGAAAAAGTCATCACACCAAAGTTTGCAGAAAAACAGGATCCTCCGATCGAGCCAACCGTCGAGCATCTGGCAACGTTCATCAATCTTCAGCGAGAACTGGCAAACAACCTCGACAAATTATTTGTTTTTGTGGAGCATCCGCAAGTCGATCCGACGAACAATTTGAGCGAACGAAATGTTCGCCGCGAAGCAGAAATCCGCAAAGCATCGCGTTGCAGTAAAACGGAAAAAGGGGCCAAGCGTCGCGGCATCATCATCACCATATTGGCGAGTCTTCAAACTCGAATTGATCAGTTCAAGCTGGCGAATGTTTTGTCGGAAATCGAGGGCTGGATAAAAAACGGCAGTTCCCGATTTGAGCAGGAATTACTGGCGCATCAATCCGCTCACCCCCCACCAATTCCAACCTGCTGATCCCATCCGAATATCCAAATCGCTAAAAATCAAGCGAAAAAGACCCCGTACGCAAAAATAGACAGCTACTAAAAGCAGCTAAATAACAGCGGTTTAATAGCCTTGGAGTCTGGATGTTTTATTTTGAGAATTACCGATTTTAAACACGGATTTGCCCAATGAATAATTTCGATTGGCTCGATGAGCATTCACGCGCCCCTTATCATTGCGGGAACTATCCAACGGCAACGCATACAGAATCAGTTTCGAGCCTTGTATGCAGCGATACGGTGACTTTGCAGATGAATATTCAAGAAGGAGTTGCTGGAGAACTGTGGCACACAGCAATCGGCTGCCTTGTCTGCCAGGCGTCCGCCTCCTTCATTTGCCAATGGGCAGAGGGTCAAACGGTCGCATCACTCCAGAGTACAACAGAGCAGGATTACTTAAACCAACTCAGTCCCCTCACTCCCATGCGTCAGCAATGTGCCTTACTTGCTTTGCGTTGCCTCAAAAAAATGCTGACCAGTATTGGAGCCAAAGAGCCTGACAAATGATGTGCAGTGGATTAGAGCACTTTCAAAATTAGTTCACAGCGACTGCACAAAAATATGAAAATGGTCTAGAAAATGTATCCATACCGCTTGAAGGTGCGTTGTTCAAACTGGATCACTTTTTGAGTCAAATAATAAGAGTATCCCGGTAACGTGAGGTCTGTTTTGCTGCCTGCAACGTTCTTCGATTTTACGGTCTGGAGTTTTTCTTCATCAAAATTTTCTCCGGCCAACTTTAACAGTCGGATGAGATCATCAACAAGATTTTCCTGTTTTCCAATCACTGATATTTCCCCGGGAATGTGTCCTGTAAACTGCTCGTAAAGTTTCGAAACGTAACCTTGAGGCTCAACAGCCATGCAATTGCGAACAAAACATTCAAAGTTGTCTGTTTCTATTTGGGGTGCATCTTCCGGACGCGGAAACCGCTCTGTCTCCTTCCAGTACATCCAGGCTGACCTATACCAATCAAGCGGATTTCGCACAAAAGTACCAATCAGGGGAATTTCAAGTTCCTTTTCCAGCAAAAGCTGTTTGGCAGTTTGCAAATCACAATGCCACTCCCCAAGCTCGCAAATCGGTCCTTTGATAGCTTGCACGAACCCAATCAGATCCCGTTTTGGGAATATGCAAAATCAAGCAATGAGGACGTAAATAAGCCGTCAGGTCTTGAAACCTTTCATCAATCAATAACTGCTGTGAACCTGCAAGCAATAGAAAAATCTTTTCAGAAGCAAAGCAAGCCAGACTGTCCAAGTTCACGGATATTGTTCAATAAGGAATCATAACATCATGGACCATTCCAGTTTCAATAACAATTGAAGTCAACTTTTTCATTATTTTGTAATGGCCACAATTCGTGTATGGACTCCCGTTTTGCGGAAGACTTCTGCGTTGTTGAACGCATCTTCGGGGAGTTGTTCTGAGATTCCGCCAACTTCATCGAGCCAGTTGCGGAACTCTGTTGCCTGAGAATCATTTCGGAAGAACGGGCCTTCGGACATGATCGCAACGAGCTTGCCGTTTGGGGCAAGTAGACCGAAAGCATGGCGGACGTGAGCAATGTCTGCTCCTTTTTCAAAAGGAGGATTCATAATGATACGGTTGTATTCGCCCTGGTGTTCCAGAAAGTCGGCTCGCTCGACGGTATGCCCTTTCGCTTCGAGGATGTCGAATAGGGTGCCGTTGCGTTCGATGGCGGCGACGTCATTTTCAGGGTAGTGTAGGCGAATCATATCGAGGATGTCCCCTTTCCCTGCAGAAGGTTCGAGAATGTGGTCGCCTGATTGAATATCTGCCAGTTCGAGCATTTGGGAGATGATTGGTTTGGGTGTGGGGAAGAATCCATCCAGTTTTTTACCGATCAGTGCTTGTTCTGCTTTCAGGACGGGGTCATCTTCGCGTTTGGTTTGCAAGTGGGGTACCAATTCCCGCAATGCCATGCGGAGTTCGGGCAAAGTGTGAAAATTGGCTGCGTGGAGCCGTTTGTAATCGTCGAGTGAGGATTCAATCCATTGGACATCAATCCCAACATCTTTGCAGCGGGTGCAAAAATCAGTGAACTGTTTGATTTCGTACTCTTCTTTGAACTGAATAAATTCCGGTTCTCTTGCAATCTGCTTTTGCATTTGCTTGGCTCGTTGCATGACACCTTTACGATGCAGTGCCTTGTGGATCACTTCTTCGAGATTGCGTTTGTAGATGTGAGGATACGGGTATTCTGCAAAGTCAGTATCTTCCAGGGTCATCGGTCGATTATCTAGGTCTTCAACCTCTCGATGACGATCCCAAACCCCGAGTTCTCCTTTCTTTTTGAGGAGTAAATCGTTTCGTGATCGCTTGGCACGACGAAGAACATTAATGAGCGTTTGTAATTGTGTCTTGGCTCTGATGCCATCCAGATAGGTTGCTTCTCCCGAAGCAAAATCAGAGGAGAGACTTCGCATTGTTCCTGCAAAGGCAATATCGACATATGCCCGACCACGAATACCAGCAGCCATTTCTGAACGTCGCACGGTGTTGGTATGACGATCCTGATGCAATGATTCATTGGCTGATTGTTCGAGATCATCTGCAAGCTGTAAAAGGCGTTCACTGGCAGTCTCGATTTTGCGAGTTTTACGATCTTCTAATTCATCACTGCGGTCAGCATTACCTTGCAGAAGGGATTGGAATTTCAGTGCAGATTCTTCATTCTTAAACTGAAAGCCTGCATCAACTTTCTTGAAACTTGACCACCAGCCACCAAGTTGCTTGGCTTTGATCTTCAAATCACTGAAAGTAGCTCGGTCAATCCGTTCGCTTAACTGACAAATCCAAAGCGGGATTTCTTGACGGGTATGAAAACCTTCTTTGATCGTGATCTGCAAATCTTCAATATCGCCGTTGAATTGTTCGACGGTTGCTGTTTTTTTATTGGCACGTTGCAAGCGTGTCTGTTCTGCCCGGAGTTTGTCGTACTTGATTAACTGCTCATGGCTGAGTTCGCTTTCACCCTTGCTTTGCACGAACTGTCTGAATTCCTGAAACGTTTCTGGATTGGTGAGTGATTTTTCAACGTGGGCTACTTTTTCTTGTTGCTCTTTGACTTGCTGCTGAATTTGCTCATCAGTGATTGATTCAACAACCTTGATGATTGCCTCTTCGTAAGTTTCGCCTGAGAAGGGTTGATATGTGACACTGTTTTTGAGCGTGTATGCCATCATCATCGAACGGATGACGGATTCTGCGTTTTGTTGCTTGGTATTCCGTTTGGCATCAAGGCAACCGAAACGGTATGCCAAAATCTTTAATTCTTTGGCATTCTTGTAGGAGACCAAATCTTGAATCAACTCTCCCCTGCTGGAAACCAGACGTGAGAAATCTGCTTGAAGATCAGAAGCTGAAATCTCACCGGAATCGATGCGTTGCAGAAACGCTTGAAAATCATCGAGAGTATAAAGCCGGTGATTGTCTGTGAGTGAAATTTCGATAACATCTCTGCTGTGGGAATCAGGAACCAAGACATCAACGGAGTCTTGGCTCGATGAGTCCTGGCTCGATGGCGGAACACGATCTGCTTCGCTCCATTCCTTTTCATGAGGCGTATTCTGAGAATTTACTTTTTCAATGACATCAGAAAGTGGAACAGTCGAAAAATCTTCGTTAGAAGCTGGCTCCAATGCGGGATAGATGCTGCCGATGGCGAACCATGTTCCTTCACTATCTTTCCTGAAGGCGACTCGAACTTCACGGTTGGCGTGCGAGAGACCGACCACCTTGCCGATTTCTTGTTTATCTTTGCTGAAGAATGCTTCAACGGTATCGCCACGTCTAACAGTGAAGCGATGTTCGCCGCCATCACCGTTGTTGCCAATGCGATCTACTGTCAATGTATCACGATCTTCATCCGGCTCAGGCCAATCATAGAAAGGCTTGCCATCAAAGTTTTCTTGGCGATCAGGACGCAAATAAAGCGGCTTCTGAAACAGAAAACTCGGCTCGCCAAAATCTGTTTCAATTACTGAAACATTGCCAGTACGCTCCAATGCCACCAACGCACGATTGACCGGATTGGCAAGCGGATCACCAACATCAATTTCCGGGAAACCGATGTCACTGCGAATGTCGCTCAGACTCACGGAGCCGACATTTGCTGAAAGATATTCAAGGATACGATGTTTGAGTGGCTCAATACTCTCATCGTCAATGATTTCATTCTCAGAAATATCGTTCCATTTCGCCTCTTTCTGAACGATATCTGGTTCAACAAATCCAAAGAGACCTGTTTCAAAATGTTTGAGTATTTCTTTGCGGGCATGTTGTTGTGTCTCATTCCCTTCGTCATCTATTGGCTTTTGAAAGAATTGTTTAGCTCGGCTCTCGAACCGATCAATACAGACATCTCGTGATTCATAAACATCCCATCCAGAATGAACTCCTTCACAATTTCCGCACCAGTAAGAAAGCGAAGTACGGATGGCCCATCTTCCATCTGGTAGTGGAGCGACTTCATATTCTGCGGTTGCTTGTCCGTCACTTGCTTGCAGCTTTCGCAAGCCTTCACTGTTTTTGTAAGCAGGATCACGAACAGTTTTGATCCATTGTTCATGATCGTCAATTCGCTCTTGTGTATTGTGGGCAAGTAAACTTGTAACTGATTTTGTTTTTTCTGCTTCAGTATCTTCAGATTCTTCTTCCAGTGTATCAAACTCGGGATCTTTTTGGCTTTCTGGTTGGTCGATTTCAACAGGCAGTGCTGTCGGTTCGACCTCAGAAATATGATCATTGCCCGCCACGGTTTCTTCGATGCTCTCCGTATGGCCATTCCGCAACGCCCAGTGATAATCTTCCCGAATCTCATCCAGTACACATCGCAAAACATGTACTTCTTGCGAGAGTTCATCGACAGAATACTGTAGTTCTTGAATCAATTCGCCGGTGTTGGTTTCAGTCATCTTTTCAGGCACAGGAGAGATAGAGTGCCAGAGAGAATAGTGCGGCGCAAGCAAGAAGATCATTCTTGTGATACACTGTCTCCCTTTGCGTACTTTACGATTCCCCGACGAAACCGATATCGAATTTCGTCAACGTGCAGAACGAGCTGGGCAGTATGCCCGGATTCTGGTTGATGCCTGCTTATCCTGT
>WFOZ01001010.1 GCA_015487825.1 Planctomycetaceae bacterium | reverse complement strand
TTTCTTCCGGCCCTCAATGTAGTTGGTAGCAATCCGGCGAAGAGACTTCTGCAGCTTTGGCATAAAACCGCTGGAACCACAACATGCCCGTGACATAATGCGTCGGACTGAGCAATCGAACCTGAATGCCTCGATCATAACAGTCTAGCAACATTCCAAAAAATCCGCTTGGCACATACTTAACGTGCGAAATCGCAAAGCAGAGCGATTTTTTATCTTCCTGTTCCGTCAGGCGGGAAACTGTTTCTCGCAGTAGCGCCAGATCTGCCCCGTCCCAAATTTCAATCGGGCCCATATCCAGGGTAACTGTTCCATTCTCTTCGTGAAGACTGATTCGCTGGCGTTTTTTGCGTGGCATGACTCGACTACTCTCCCTACATGGATGCTTGCGTGTGTGATGTGAGTACTTCAACACAGAGCAAATGCAATCGCTGCGCCACAGGAGAACATGGAAGCAATACCTGAAGAAAGGGCACCGCAACTTATTTGACAGGCAGGAGTTACGATCATGAGCAACCAACAGGCAGCCATCACCCATGTTGCACCAAGGCATCATGCGATACAATAATGATGCCAAAGTGAATCAATTCCTATTGATGCAGAGAGAACTTTTACAGAGCTGGCCATGGGCGATGAAAGATGCAATCGATTACTTATCTGCCGGCGATAATTTGTAAACCATCGTTGTTGAGGCACCAAAACCGAGCAGCCAGCGCAAGTAGCCAAAATGTTCTGTCTTTGTTTCAACAAAACCGTTTCGTTCGTATAGCTTTCTGGCTTGTGGATTAGTGTCAATCACATCCAGACGAATTTGTTCAAACTGTTTTCGCCTGGCATAGGCAAAAAGTTCTTCGAGTAAACGTGTCCCAATCCCTTTGCCGCGCATCTTGGGGTCGACTGCGATTCCATCCATCAACAGTTCCCGGGAAACTGGTTTTCGTTCATACAGGCTGAAGAGGACCGCAGCTCGATTGCCTCGAAAAAATCCCATCTGGGAAATAAGTTGCCGATAACTCATCCCACCGGTGAGAGATCCATCTTCCGTCTGAAAACCGGCAATCCCGACAAGTTGTCCATCGCATATCGCAGCAACTGAATACTGCAACAGAAACGCATGAGAGATTAATTTCACTCGATCCGACTGCGAAGCAACTGCCATCGAAAACTTTTTACCGAACGCCGTTTCATAAAGTTGTGCCGCTTCATCACGTTTTTCTTCAGGGGTCCCCAAAATATATTCGATGCTACTCTCGGACATCTTTAGTAACTCACTACTCTAATCTAAGGATAGGTAATTCACTGCGATGTCTGTTCGAGCTTCTTTTTGTCTGCTTTTGTCAACTTACTGACGACCAGTTGGTACGAATTTTTCGCCAAGTCAATTATTACCTGATCTAATAATTCGCCATTCAAAGAAATCGTAACCCAATGCTTTTTATTCATGTAATAGCCAGGGACAACTGATTCATATTTTTCGACAAGAGCCTCTGCTTCGGCTGGGATACATTTTAACTTCACTCTGGGGATCTTTTCATGTTGAGAAACCAACGCAAACATTTTCCCCATCACTTTGTATACCAATGCTTCCGGCCCAAACGGATAGCTATCTTCGGAGCCATTTAACTTTGAAAGATGCTTTTCGAGCTTTTCTTTTTTCATTTGATACTTTGTACTACTTTTGAACCGGTGAATATTATGGAACGATTCAAGAAATTGAACCGTTTCAATAAGAAATTCGGGCGGATTTTCGTAAACGCTTTACTGTTTGATGCCACTTTGTTTCGATGAGATGCGAAAGAATTTCCGGGCGGGCGTCTTCGAGACTCAGTTGACCGGGAATTTCTTTTTCAACATAAATTAAATGCACACCGAATTTACTGCGAAATGGTCTGCCGATCTGTTTCACGTCCGTCTTAAAAACCTGCTCTGCAATCTCAGTCGGCATCTGTCCGGTGTAAGCGAATGTCCCCAGATCGCCCCCCTGCTTAGCCGAGGGAGATTGTGAATGTTTCCGGGCTGCTTCTGCAAAAGTGAGCTCTTTTCTTTCGATGCGGTGTTTTAATTCCGTCAGTTGATTGAGCGCCTTGGTAACCTGCTCTGTACTGGCGTTTGTGGGCAGTTTGAGAAAAATCTGACGAGCCTGCCGCTGTGTCCCATCAAGTTCTGCTCGATGTTTCTGAAAGTAGTCTGCGATTTCTTTTTCAACAGTTATCTGCTGCACAT
>WFOZ01001009.1 GCA_015487825.1 Planctomycetaceae bacterium | reverse complement strand
TTATGAATCTTATGTCGTGACGGATCGAAAGCTGCTTGACCAGACAGTCGCGTCAGCCCTTCAAAAGTTGATCAAGCAAATGCGAGCCGGCACGCTGCCTGAACTCGATCCTACGGGCGTGATAACAATCAATGAAGATTCTCAAGCAACCGATCTGGTAATCACAAACATTCGCCGGGACTGGGAATTATATTTCGAAGAAAATTGGAAACCCCCTTTAGAACAACGAATTGGTGTGTTGCGGACAGTTCTTGGTTCGCTCGAAACGATGCGATCTCCGAGTCCTCGTTCGCAAAGCTATCTTCGTTATATCGAAGGTTTTCTGACGAAAAAAATGGGGGTCAAAGTACAACAGGTGACCGAAGAGATGGTCCCATTGCCCGAACCGGAAGAAGAGGAGCTTGTCCTTATTGGACGCCAGTGGATCCTCGAAAACGATTTAGATGCCAAAGCGGATTTTCTGGACTTCGCGGAAGAACTCATCGAAGATGAACAGGCAGAAGACGTGATCGATGCCTGTAATGCTCTGTTGGGAGAAGAGTGTAGTAACTCTTCGGAAAATGCTACCATTTTAATTCAGCTCAGTACGCTCGCGCGAGAGTCACTTTCTCCAACGATGAAAAAAATGGCTAATGACTGAAGTAATACTGACCGCCACGGTTCGCACCGTGCTGAACCGTGGTACGGTCATCCCGGCTCATCCGCTGGCTTTGAATAAAAATCGCAAGTTAGATGAAACCAGGCAGCGGGCGTTAAGTCGTTATTATATTGCAGCCGGTGCGGGCGGATTGGCAGTGGCGGTGCATACGACACAGTTTGAAATCCGAGACCCCAAAATCGGATTATTCGAACCGGTTCTTACTATCGCCAAAGAAGAAATGGACCGAGCCGACCAGACTCGCAGCGAGCCGCTACTGAGGATTGCAGGCATCACTGGAAAACTGAACCAGGCCGTTTCAGAAGCAGAACTTCTTCACCAGCTTGGTTATCATGCAGGGCTACTTTCACTCGCTGCCTTAAAAGAAGCAGATGAAAATGAGTTGATCGCTCACTGCCAATCGGTCGCCGGAATTATCCCGTTAATCGGCTTTTATCTCCAGCCAGCTTGTGGAGGGCGAGAACTTTCTTTCAGTTTCTGGAAACGATTCGTTGAAATCCCCGAAGTGGTTGCCATTAAAATCGCAGCGTTTAACCGGTATCAAACAATCGATGTCATGCGAGCGGTTGCAGAATCGGGACGGGAAGATATCGCGATGTACACAGGCAATGATGACAACATCGTCACCGATCTGCTGACGCCGTTTCGGTTTGTCTGCGATGGGGAAATTGTCGAACGACGATTTGTTGGCGGCCTGCTCGGACATTGGGCGGTCTGGACAAAACGAGCCGTCGAACTCCTTCAGCAATGCCACCTTGCAGTAAATAATCGAGAGTCGATCAGTTCGGAACTGTTGAGCCGAAATATAGAAGTAACCGATTGCAACGCTGTTCTGTTCGATGCCGCCAACAATTTCCATGGCGTTATCCCCGGCGTTCATGAAGTATTGCGAAGACAGGGACTGCTTGAAGGAACCTGGTGTCTGAATCCCGATGAACAACTCAGCCCCGGCCAAAAAGAAGAAATAGACCGCATCTACCAGGCGTATCCCCATCTCAATGATGACGGCTTCGTTAAAGAGCACTTGAATGACTGGTTAACACTCTAACCGGAATTTCAATTTTGAGGCGAGAAAATAATTTCCGGCACAGTCATGGTAGACTGGAGTACGTTGTACAGGTTACAATGTTCCCGTACCGGCGTTCGTTATAAATATTTAACGAAGGTTTGGTGGGCGTATCGATCAACACGATCAGGAGATCTGCTATGTCGGAGAAGAAAACATCACTTCAACGGCGTCGGTTTTTGAAAACCGCGATTTCGGCTACTGGTGCCGCAGTGGTGGCGCCGGCGATTATCCCAAGTTCAGCCCTGGGCCTGGACGGCTCTGTCCCTCCCAGTGAGCGGATTGTGATTGGTGGCATCGGCATCGGAAGGCGAGGATCTTACGACCTTGGTTGCTTCCTGGAGCAAAAGGACGTTCAGTTCGTTGCCGTTTGCGATATTAAAGAAAAACGCCGCGTCGCAGTCAAAAAAATTGCTGACACCAAATATGGGAATCAGAATTGTGATACCTATCGTGACTTTCGAGAATTGCTCGACCGAAGCGATATCGACGCGGTACTGATTGCAACGGGGCCAAACTGGCATGCGACTGCTGCAATGACTACCGCTAAAGCAGGCAAAGATATGTACTGCGAAAAGCCTGTCACAAAGAACATCAGCCAAAGCCTGATTCTTGCTGAAACGATGCGGCGTACCGGTCGTGTTTTTCAGGCTGGTACTCAGCGACGAAACCTGCCTCATTTTGCCTTTGCATGCGAACTTGCCCGGACCGGTAAACTTGGCAAACTCAAAAAAGTTTACGCACATCCGGCAGGAATGCAGGCGATGATGAGTGGCTGGTTGCCGCCTCAGCCTGTACCCGACAAAGAGGTTGTCGATTGGGACATGTATCTCGGTCCTGCAGCCTGGCGACCTTTCAACGAGAAGCTGCTGGATGGTTTCAATTTTGAAAAAGGTGGTGGACTTGTTGGTGGCGGTGTACTTGAATGGGGCTCACACTGTGTAGACCTGTGCCAATGGGCCGTCGGTGATTGTCTGCCTCCTGTCGAATACAACGCTCCGAAAGATGGGCAGCTTGTTGCCCGTTACGACAACGGCGTCGAGTTGATCTTCCGGGAGACCGGTTGGATTCCTCTTGGTTCATGCCCGGTCCGTTTCGAAGGAGAGGAT
>WFOZ01001008.1 GCA_015487825.1 Planctomycetaceae bacterium | reverse complement strand
TGGAGCACCTCTTGCCACTGAGCCATCAGATTCGGTTCCGCAAGATCCGTTTGCCAACCCGTTCGATAATAACTCGCCTCGCGAGCAGGCTGCAGTCGATCCTTATGCGTTAATGGATGGCCGGATTTATGTCGGCATCGGACTTGTCAGTTATCCTTACAAGGATCCCGAAACCGGAAAAATGAAAACAGTGATGATGGCCAAACCGGGTGACGATGTGCGTATCAGTACCGTCACCGCAGGACGTCCACCGGAACACGCTCCCTACCTGGCGACTGTGGTCGATGTTTTCAAAAGTGGTATGACTGAATACGATGGAAACCTTGTTTTCTGTAATCTGGAAGAACTGCAAAAAGTTCGTGGAATGCTTTCCCCCTCAGGAAAGAGAGCCATTACTTCATTACACATCAAACTGAAAGACCCGGAGAAAGCTCAGGAAGTTGTTGAGCGGTTGAAATCTGCTTTTGCAGCAGATCAGTTTTCTGTCAAGACATGGGAACAAAAACAGGGGCCGTTGCTGGCAGCTGTAGAAATTGAATCTGCGATTTTGAACGTGCTTCTGTTTTTAATTATCGCAGTAGCCGGGTTCGGAATACTGGCGATCTTCTATATGATTGTCGTTGAGAAAACACGAGACATCGGCATCCTGAAATCTCTCGGTGCCAGTTCATCAGGTATTATGTCTATTTTCCTCTCCTACGGTTTGGCACTCGGAATTGTGGGAAGCGGAGCAGGTGTCGTGCTCGGATTGTTATTCGTCCATTATATCAATGAAATTGAAGAGTGGCTCGCATTCATCACGGGACGAAAAGTATTCGATGAGACGATTTACTACTTTCCCGAAATCCCGACAGCGGTACAGCCGACTATGGTTATTTCTGTCGCCCTGGGGGCAATGCTGATCGCGATTCTGGCAAGTATTTTCCCCGCCAGACGAGCTGCAAGAATGCACCCGGTTGTTGCATTACGAAGAGAATAAACAGCGTAGATCAGGCTGGAATACCTGGCTTAATTGAAGAAATCAAACTGATACAAAACAAGGATGTTGGAAATGGCTGATGTAATTCCTGTCCCTTCGTCACATCTGACCTCTGTGGCGTTGGGAAAATCGTATCGCAACGGTGCGAACTGTGTTGAAGTTTTGCAAGGGGTGAATCTGGACTTGCGTAAGGGAGAGTTCCTCTCGATTATTGGACAATCCGGTTCCGGGAAAAGTACGCTGCTGCATTTACTGGGCTTACTGGATTCCCCGGATATTGGCGAGGTTCGACTCGATGGGAAACGAATTGACCATCTCCCGGCAAAAACTCGTGATGATTTACGAAACCGGATTTTTGGATTCGTGTTTCAGTTTTATCATCTGCTCCCGGAACTTAACCTGATTGAAAATGTTCTTTCCCCGCTGATGATTCGTTATTCGACCTGGGAATACTGGAAAAGACGACACGAATTGAAAGACAGAGCCAGGGACCTGCTGGCTCAGGTCGGGTTGGATCATCGCATGAAACATAAGCCGAATCAGGTTTCTGGCGGCGAACTACAGCGGGCCGCCATTGCACGCTCATTGATCACAGAACCGGAAGTTCTGCTGGCAGATGAACCGACCGGGAATCTGGATGTCGACACAGGCAAAGGGATTATCGAACTTTTGAATCAGCTGAATTCTGAACGGCAGTTATCAATCATGATGGTAACGCACGATGAGGCAATTGCCCGGCGAGCACAACGAATCGTCCGCCTTTGCCATGGGCAAATTGAATACCTGAGAGAAAAAGTTGCCTGAATGCAAAAAGATAATCCGTACTCGCTTCAGATTGCTAACCAGAGTTTGCGGTGCAGGCCAAGTTCAGGCTTGTCGTTTCTCACACTCAGCTGCAATGTACGGAGTCTCCAAATCGGTCTCCCTTGCAGAGCTTAGCTGGACAACGCCAGGTTTACCGTCTTACGGGTAATTCACCTTGCCTTTACTCAATTTAGGAATCTTTCTTTCGATTCCACATACGTGTTGTTTGCTGGATTCAGCGATAAAAGCCCCGATATTTCATTCGGTTTGTGGAAAACCAGCCACGCTGAGTGAATTGAGTTATGATTTTTCTACCGATTGTCCGGAAAGATCAGGCAATTATGTGAACGGCTTGGGTTATACTGAATGACAAAATATAACTATTCAGCGATGTTTGATTATTGCAGAAATTAAGGTTGTTTGTAGGGTCCGCTATTGCGGACCACCGCAGAAATAGGAGGATTCACCTCCCATCGTGGTCCGCAATAGCGGACCCTACGCCAACACTGAATAGTTATGACAAAAAAATAAAGCCAACCGGTTTCGTAGTCAGGCTTATTGAAGGAAAAGTAACACTGCTCAACGAGAAGGTAGAGAGGTCGGCAATATGAAATTGTTTTTGCTTCATGCCATTATGTGCTGCCTGCTTGTCGGGATAAGCGCAGGGCGCGTGAGATCTGATGAACTTCCAACATCCCGAAAATCGGAGGCCTCTCACAACATTTTCTATGTCGGTATTGGCAAGGTAGACATTACTCCGACAAAGGAAGTCACCCTGGCTGGATCGCCTTCTCCAAAGAAAACTTCGGCTGTGGGGACTCGTCTGTTTGTAAAGGCCATGGTAATTTCTGTCGGGGAACAGAAAGTGGCAATTGTTACTTTGGATACGTTGAAGTATTTTACAGACTATGCTGTTGAAGCGAGAAAACATGTGGAGGCGACAACCCACATACCAGCCAGCAATATAATTATTTCTGCCTCACACACTCACCGCGGCCCGCTTTGGAGTTATTACAAGGACAGACTGAAAACTTCCATTGGCAAGGCCGTAGCACTTGCTCTTAACGATTTGACACCTTGTAGGATAGGAACATCAAGAGGAATTGTGGAAGGTGTGAGCAAGAATCGCAGAGTGATTAAAGATGGGGAGGCCTGGAATACGTGGCTGTTGAAACCAGCAGAAAGAAAGGAATTTCCAGCGGCAGGCCCTGTTGATCCCGAGGTAATAGTACTTGCGGCTGTAGACCAGAATGGAAAATACAAGGCCATACTGTATAACTATTCCTGCCACGCAACGAACACACGCGATGCTGTGATCTCAGCTGACTACCCCGGAGATGTTCAACAGTATGTTGACAAACATTTTGACTATGACGTGCCCACTTTATTTCTACCGGGCGCATGCGGCGACATCAATCCCAACTTCAACAACAGACACGCCGTTTTTGGCATAAGGCTTGGCAAAGAGATTTTGGAAAGCCTGAAGAATATCGAGTATGTCCTTCAACCATCCTTGCATATTGAATGCAGAGGAAAGGAATTGCCGAGCCGAGAGTCTCCGGAATTCAAGGAAAAGGAAATCGTTCGCAAATGGCCGGTGCAGCTGAATCATTACCGAAAATCATTCGAAGACATGAAAAAACGGGAAAGACCGACCTACAAATGCTTCTTCAGCGGCATCAAAATAGGTAACGATTTTGCAATTGTAACGAATCCTGACGAGTTGTTTTGCGAAATAGGTTTGAGTATTAAGAAGCACTCGCCCTTCAAACACACGATGGTTGCTGAGCAAACCAATGGTGCTCGTGGCTATATTCCTTCCGTAAAAGCGTTTGATTCAGGTGGGTACGAGACGTGGTACGGAGAACATTCCTATCTCACAATTCGGGCTGGTGATCTTATTGAAAAAGAATCGATAGACATACTCAAGCTACTGAAAAGCCAGTAACAGGAAGAGAGAAATTCCGATGAGAAGTATATTAACTTTGAGCGTGGCACTGATTCTGTTTATCGCCCCCGTGTTTGTCGGGGCTGATGAAGTTTCCTCAGGAGAACTGAAGGTCGGTTTCAGCCAGTCAGATATCACGCCACCTCTCGGGACAAAACTGACCGGGCCGACAGGCGGTGGCGTTATGAGCACGGACGATCCCTTGTATGTCAGAACTCTGGTGGTCCAGAACAGTGGGCGAACATTGGCTATTGTGAGCCTGGATCTCGTTAAGATTCGGCTCGATCTGGCCGATGCGGCTATCGCCGAGGCATCCAAGCGGACGGGGATCGATCCTGATGCCGTGATGATCTGCCCCACTCATAACCACAGTTCGCCCTGGATTCCTCAGGGAGGCCCGCACAATAAAGAGTATATCGCGACCATATCAGGACGCATCGCCAACAGTATCGAGAAAGCGTACAAGGCACTGCAGCCGGCGAGAATGCTCTTGGGACGCTCTCTGGTTTACGATGGTCTTCATCACCGACGAGTGGTCACCAAGGCTGATGGACTGGGACTGAATACCTGGTTGAAGAAGCTGAACGACCTGGAGCAGACACCGCAGGTACTGGGTACAGCGGGGCCGATTGATCCGGAGCTTTGGGTTGCTCGGTTCGATTCGCTGGATGGACAAGTCCTGGGGACGCTGGTGAACTTTACGTGCCATCCACACATACATAACCGCCGCAACCTCAGGTGGTCGGCAGACTATCCCGGACTCATTGCAGACCAGCTGGCTCAAGAGTATGGCAAACAGGTGGTGAGCGTCTTTACTCAGGGCTGCTCCGGCAACATAAACCCCAATTGGACGCTGGATCCGAACTGGCGAAAGAAAGCCGCAGTATTTTCGAATGCAGCGGTGGATGCGGCCAGGCGGGCAACTCCTGTCCAGGGGCCGATCGCTGTGGGCTATGCTCGGCGAAATGTAGTGGTACCACACCGTGACCCGGTTCAGCGTGAAGGGGCCATTACTCGGTTGGGTTGGCGACCGGAAAAATTCGAGGCTGCCAAACGCTCAGCAGCCCGGCTGCCCAAGACCCGCAAAGTTCCAGTGAACGCTGCGCGGATCGGACCGCTGGGCATCGCGACCAACGCCGGAGAACTTTTTGTAGAGTGGGGAATCGATATCAAAAAACGCTCTCCCTTTCCCCACACCATCGTGTGCGAACTAACCAATGATTGGATTGGCTACGAACCAACAGCACAAGGCTTCCGGCACGAAGGCTATGAGACCCTGGTAGGCGTAAATTTTGTGTCACTCGAAGGGATCCAAACGCTGGTTGATACGTCGGTGGAATTGTTGCAGGAGTTGTGGAAACAAGATGCCCAGAGTGGTAATACCCGGTAACCGCAAGAGTTCTTGTTTCATTTATCGGACCACTTGCAGTGGTTGGGTTGCGGGCCGCCCGCCAAAACTTTCATCCATGATTTTTGTAGACCATGACCTGTACGATTTTTTTTGCTCGTTTAGGGTTGATCTCGAGTTTATTCTGCAGGCTGTCAATAAAATCGCGTTCGTCCTGTTCGACGGTTCCATCTGCCAGGACGATATCGACAGAATTTGCGAACACACATTCTCGTAATTCCGGCGGGACAGCAGGATAGGATTTTTCCAGCAGTTCTTCGTGCCCTTTCCGCTTCAGTAGACCGATTATCTTATCCAACATAGATGACATTTGCTGAGATGAAAGGCGGGAGTAGAGTTTTTTCTGGCTCAAAATGGAATTGACCGTTTGCCCTTCTTCTTCACCAATGTGTCCGTCACAGGCTGAAGCACAAATAATGACACCTGCAAAACCTTCCTGCGGGCCAAAAGATTTGTTACCTGAAGAGATGTCGTCGTCGATGATATCGTCAAATAAAGACATAGATTTATTACCTGTTCTTAAGTCTGTTTTGTGTGATATGAAAATTATCAGATTGTTCTTTCGGTACCGGTTTGCAAGGTAAACAATTATTGGAATTGCAGACGAACTCTTTTCCTCGTTCCCAAGCAGGAGCCTGGGAACGAGTTGAACCTGGCGCTGTCCAGCTACCCTTTGTTCTTTATTACCATCACCTGAGCAATTGATTTAGCGACCGAAGAATTGAGGCTAAGCATCGATGTCAAGCTGTTGATGAATTCTTTTTCGTCTGAATCGAGGTATCCATCGGAAAGTACGATGTTGCATGCATTGGCAAATGCACTTTTGTTTAGTTCCTCAGGAAGGTTTTCACAACATCCCTCAGCAAGTTTTTCCGGACCATTTTTCTTGAGTACGCCCATCAATTTATTCATTACTTTGTCGAATTCTTTTTCATTCACTCGTTTGAAAAGTTTCATACGATACAGCGTGATAAGAATTTGATTAAATTCGTCCTCAGCGATATGCCCGTCGCAAGCACTGGCAGCAAGTAAAATGCCTGCAAACGATTCTTGAGGCGTTAGCCGAGAACGTGATTCCATTCCACTGAACAGACCGTCGAAAATTCCCATAAGATTCCCTGTTGTTATGAATAGATGTGAGAAAACGCCAATCAAGATATGAACAAATAGACAATATGTCAACCCTCTGTATTACTAACGGTAAAATTTTGCGAACGGCTCGCAAATTATAGAAAAATATCAGTTTGGTTACGGCTATCAGAATGAACCAGCCGTGCT
>WFOZ01001007.1 GCA_015487825.1 Planctomycetaceae bacterium | reverse complement strand
CTGAAAAAGTGGTGTTGGGTTACTTCAAAATCTTTCAATCTATTCCTCTGGGCTCTCTGTGGCTATCAAAAATTCTGCCACTTTTGCGCAGCGTTTCATTGATGAGAGCTTAATATCCTCGTTTACCCGTTTATTCGGGTTGAACATCAACCCACCTATTACTCCCAAGGGAATACCGTTGCAGAATCCGGAAAATAACAGGTAGTGCCTTTTCAGGCCTTAAATTGGGGGTTGAGTTTTGTTGGTCCGTGCTTCGTTGTCGCACTATCCGATAGTATCGACCCCAAAATCAAGGATTGAAGATGCAGTAGGCAGTTTTCAATCTGTAAATCTGTTTGTAAATCACATTTCCCGATACTTGACAAAACAGGCTGTTTCTACGTAGGATTTCGGTTTGGTAGCGGGACAATATGTTGACTCCGGCAAGACTGCCTCTGTTCCGCACTAAAATCCGGACATGAAATCTACACTTCTTTGTTCGATTGGTGATTTCCACCAGCTCAAAAAGAGTGCGAATGTTCTAGCCTGGTGTGAGGTATAGATACTCCACTGCTGTCTGCATTGTTCGAGTTGCGGGCAGTTTGCAGAGCGAACTGAGCCAACTGTGTTGAGTTTAATGAAGTGTTGAAGTACAGATATATAATTGATTGAAAAGTAAAAGGTTTGAGAGATGGCAATTCCAAAAAGGCGACAATCGAAAACACGTTCTCGCAAACGACGTAGTCACGATGCGGTAAAACCTGTGGCATTACAGGGTTGTGCTCAATGTGGTCAGCCGACCCCCAGTCACACAGCATGTCCGACATGTGGGTATTACATGGGGCGAATTGTCATCCAGATGGAAGACTGACCGCTCTGTTTTATCTTACGAACTATACCGCGAAATCTGTCTCGACTTAATTGAATGCTTCCCGGTCAAAACGCCAGGAGCTTCCTGCCTTGATTGTTGGTTCAGGGAAGTCGTTTCGGCTGTCGCTTTTGTAAGGCTTTGTTGACAGCTACACATGCCGTCAGGCAATAGGAAAGTCTGCTCAGATGCGAATTGCGCTGGATGCAATGGGTGGTGATGACGCACCTTCAATTAATATCGACGGTGCCCTGACTGCGCTTGCCCAGGCGGAGCAATTATCGGTAGATCTTGTTGGTGATGCAGATCTGCTGACTTCACTGCTTAAAGAAAAGAGATTGCTGACGGGCGATTATCCCGAAGATCGCCTGCGAATTGTTCCGGCTCAGGGTTTTATCAGCATGGAGGAGAAGCCGACCGTTGCCCTGCGGAAAAAACCAAACTGCTCGATTGCACTCTGCTGGAAGCTGATGGCAGATAAAGAAGTTCAGGCGATTGTTAGCGCAGGCAATACGGGTGCATCTGTTGCAGCTGGTTTGCGGACGCGTCTGTTTTTGAAAAATGTGAAGCGGCCGGGAATTGCAGCCGTGTTGCCCACGCTCAAAGGGCACTGTATTCTTATGGATGTCGGGGCCAACCCGGCTGCCCGTTCCGATCATCTTTACCAGTATGGCGTTATGGGTTCTATTTATGCGAAGGAAATGTTCGGTGTCGAGAATCCAAAAATTGGCCTGTTGAATATTGGAAGCGAAGACGGCAAAGGAACAAGCCTGGTCCGTGAAGCGAATCAGTTTTTACTGGCCTCCCACTTGAAAGATCAATACATCGGGAATATTGAAGGGCGTGGTATCTCTAAAGGGGAAGCTGATGTTGTCATCTGCGAAGGCTTTGTTGGAAATGTTGTTCTGAAAGTAAGTGAAGGGCTGGCAGATATGATGTTTCGAGTTCTTTCTGAAGAAATTACTGCCGCCCTGGATACCGAAAAAACAAATGCCAGCGATGCTTTCAAGAAAGCTGCCAGACGCTACGAGTACCAGGAAACAGGCGGAGCCCCTCTGCTGGGAATTGATGGCCTGTGTATGATATGTCACGGCTCGAGTGATGCTCATGCGATGTCAAATGCACTTACCACGTGCATCAAAATGAATGACCGAAAAATCAACGATTCCATCACAGAGCAACTTGTTACGATGCCTGTTCCCGCAGTTTAATTTTCCAAAACCGATTCCAAGAGAATAATCATGAGTCAGACTGCTATCCTGTTTCCCGGCCAGGGGGCACAACAAGTTGGTATGGGAGTAAAGGTTGCTCAGAAATACCCGGCTGCGAAATTACTCTTTGATCAGGCTGCCAAAATCCTCGAATACGATCTGTTCGAGCTTTGTGCAAACGGCCCGGAAGAAAAGCTAAATTCTACAGTGTACTCTCAACCGGCACTGTTTGTTGCCGGGCTGGCTACTCTGGAAGTTCTTCGAGAGAGTGCACCGGAACATATCGAAAACTGTAAAGCAGTCGCCGGATTAAGTCTGGGAGAGTACACGGCGTTAGCATTTGCCGAAGCTTTATCTTTCGAAGATGGTTTGCGAATTGTCAAAACAAGAGGCGAAGCAATGCAGGCTGCATCAGATGCGAAACCGTCCGGCATGGTTAGTATTCTTCTGCTCGATGAAGAAAAAGTCCAGGGAATTTGTGACGAAGCAACAACTTCCGATTCGATTCTAAAAATTGCAAACTATCTTTGCCGGGGAAATATTGTTGTTTCCGGAGACAAAGCTGCTTGCGAACAGGCTCTCACGTTGGCAGAGGAGGCAGGCGGTCGGGCAATTCCACTGAAAGTGGCAGGTGCTTTCCACACGCCCATCATGAATTCTGCAACAGAAAAACTTGCAGCAGCACTGGAAAATGTAACTGTTAGACGCCCCGGTATTCCAGTCGTTTCAAATGTCGATGCCAAACCGCATGATGATCCTGCAGAAATTCGGGATATTCTTGTCAGGCAGGTCGTCCATCCTGTTCGATGGGAAGATTCGATGAACTACTTACTTGATTCAGGTATCGACCAGTTCTGTGAAGTTGGCCCGGGCAAAGTGCTGAAGGGGCTGATGAAACGGATCAGCCGCAAAACTCCTTTCGATAATTATAACGACGATACCATCAGCGATTAAGAGAAACCTATACAATCGCAGTTGTGGCAAACCTTACGTTAACAGGCCCGGCTTTCCGGAATATAAATTCCGAGAAAAATGCCGGGCCTGATCTTACTTCTGCTGTTGTCGGAGCCAGGGGTGTTTTGCCTCTGGATCTCTCCTCAAGTCAATAGCGGTAATAATCGGGTTTGAATGGTCCGTTGACCGGAAGGTTCAGGTAATCCGCCTGTTCCTGAGTTAGCGTTGTCAGCTTGACGCCGATTTTTTCAAGGTGCAACCTGGCGACTTCTTCATCCAGTTCTTTCGGCAGCACATGCACGCCGATATCGTATTTGTCGCCATCCTGCCAGAGTGCTAATTGACCCAGAACCTGATTTGTAAAACTGTTGGACATCACGAATGAAGGGTGCCCGGTTGCACAACCGAGATTGACCAGTCGACCTTCTGCCAAAACAAGAATCGCTTTCCCGTTCGGGAATTCGTAACGATGAACCGGTCCGCCTTCTTGAGACTCATCTTTGATCACTTCTTTTTTGATGTCTTCCCGATCATTCAAATACGCGATTTGAATTTCGGAATCGAAGTGTCCGATGTTACAGACGATCGCTTCATGCTTCATGTTTTCCATGTGCTCGCCCCGAATGACATCGCAGCAGCCGGTGGTTGTGACGAAGATGTCTCCCATCGGTGCGGCTTCTTCCATTGTCAAAACCTGAAAACCTTCCATCGCGGCTTGCAGTGCACAGATGGGGTCGATTTCAGTAATGATGACACGGGAGCCAAGGCCTTTCATGGCATCTGCACACCCTTTTCCAACATCGCCGTAACCACAAACGACAACCACTTTTCCAGCCATCATCACATCGGTGGCTCGCTTGATGCCATCGGCGAGAGACTCTCTGCAACCGTACAGGTTATCGAATTTACTCTTGGTGACAGAATCGTTTACGTTAATGGCGGGGATGCCAAGCTTGCCTTCTTCGAACATCTGATGCAGGCGATGAACGCCGGTTGTTGTTTCTTCTGTTAAGCCTTTAATATCCTTCAGTAATTCAGGATATTTATTGTGAATCATCGCGGTTAAGTCGCCGCCATCGTCGAGGATAATGTTCAACGGCTTGCCGTCGGGCCAGAAAATGGTTTGTTCGATACACCAGTCAAATTCTTCCTCAGTCATTCCTTTCCAGGCGTAAACAGGAATCCCCGCAGCAGCCATTGCAGCGGCAGCGTGGTCCTGTGTCGAAAAGATATTACAGCTAGACCACTGAACTTCCGCCCCGAGTGCAACGAGTGTTTCCATCAACACAGCCGTCTGGATCGTCATGTGCAGACAACCGGCGATGCGTGCCCCTTTAAGCGGTTTGGAATCGCCATACTTTTCCCGTAGCGACATCAAGCCGGGCATTTCGTTTTCGGAAAGAGAAATGTCTTTGCGACCAAAATCGGCCAGACTGATATCTTTAACTTTGTAAGGAAGCGTTTCTGTAGACGACATCGGGTTAATTCCTGTAAAAAAATCTGAAAGGTTATCGCTATTGTTAGAAGATGAGCCAAGCTTGTCTATAATCCTCACGAATTCGGCAAGAAACTCCCGTCTCCGCCCTCGTCTGAGAATAAAGAGATGCTACACTGAACGTATTGCATCAATATTTTGCGTAACAATAGAATAAGAAAACCTGAATCACAAGAGCGATTGAGCCTTCGCAGCAGAAAACGAGGGAAATCCCTGCATTTTGCCAGCACCTGCAAGGTTCTCTCTGGACACCAGTCGGAAAGTGATATTACCCTTCTACGCTTATGAGAACTCTTCCAGAAATTTTCAAATCGGACCGTCCTGTCGTCTCTATCGAGATTTTCCCTCCCAAAACAGAGAAAGGGGATCTTTCGTTATTTAAGATGCTGGACTGTCTTTTGCAGTACAAGCCTCAGTTCATTTCGTGTACTTATGGTGCCGGGGGGAGCGTACGAACTCGCACGGTTGATCTGTGTCAGCAAATTCAGCAACGATACGAAACCCCAACGACGGCTCATTTAACATGTGTCGGATCAACGCGCGAAGAAATTGTTGAAATCCTCAACAGCGCGGTCGCAGCAGGGGTCAACAACATCATGGCTTTACGTGGCGATGCTCCGGAAGGTGCTGATACCTTTGAAGCCACCGAAGGCGGGCTTGGTTATGCGAACGAACTGGTGCAACTGATCAAAGAACATTATCCGAAAATGGGAATTGGTGTCGCAGCCTATCCCGAAAAACATGCAGAAGCCCCCGATTTGCCTACAGACTTGAACAATTTGAAGCGTAAAATAGATGCAGGCGCAGATGTCGCGTTCACACAGCTCTTTTTTGATAACGATAATTTTTACCGATTCCGCAAGATGTACGAACAGGCTGGATGTAACATTCCACTCGTGCCGGGCATTATGCCGATTACCGAGTTCGCTCGTATCAAAAGAATCACTGCTATGTGCGGCGCGATCTTCCCGGAAAAGCTCGCTTCAAAAC
>WFOZ01001006.1 GCA_015487825.1 Planctomycetaceae bacterium | reverse complement strand
GGACAGGCCAGCCGTGCTGGGTCATGCGATGGTCCGCAATAGCGGACCCTACAAAGTTGGCTCGCCTACACTTTTCCGTCGTATAAAACGACCGGTTCTGCAATGCCCGGTTTGTAGAGGACCAGCCCGCCGTTGGAATCGTTGACACGCACGATGCAGTCTGGTTCGCCGGCTGCCTGGTGTTCGAGGATCGCTTCCAATGCTGCGATAGCCGCAACGGATTGGCGATCTGCCGAAACGTCGTTGTAGTCCAAAGCGGTCATCTGTGCCAAGCGAGAATCTCGGTCTCCAGTGGAACCGAATTCGACGTAAGCAACTTCCCGGGCAAACTGTTCGATGATTTCGATGCCATACCCGCGCTGGCTCCGTTCTCCCCACGGCTCGATGAATGTTCCGTTGAAGTGGTTGTTCATCGAATTAGGCATTTTCACCGGGGTCAAATCTTCAATGGTGACTTCTACTCCCCGTTTGCGAGCGTGCCCATTCCAGATGCCGTTATCAAAACGGAATTGAACTTCCTGTTCGACATAGCCGGGGAAGTTATCGGGGGTGACCCAGGAGGTATGAATATCGAAAGCGGCTTCGCGGCCCGATTCGTATTCGTAAATCATCCGCATCTGGCAACTGTCCCAGGTTGGCCCATCGGCTGGCCCGACAAGCCCCCGTTGCCCGGTTGCGGTGACCGTTTTGAGCCGCCCACCGAATGTAAAGTCGATCAGTTTAATGTAATGACATGCCACATAAGTACCTGGGTTACGGCCTGTAATCCACTCTGCAAATTGTCCCCCGGAAATCGATTTCGGCTCCAGCAGCGAACAGTACCCCGTGTTGACGTGCTGCAAAACATCATCGACAACCAGCGTCCGTAACTTTTTGTGATCAGGATCTGCCAGTTTGTGATACACGATTTTTGCGAGCACATTTTTTTTACGGGACAATGCTGTCAATTGATCGATCTGATCCAGCGACAAGACAGAAGGCTTTTCGATCAGTACATGTTTGCCCGCTTCCAGAATTTTCATCGCCGCTTCGAAGTGGCGATTATCCGGCGTTGCAACACATGCAAAATCGAGATCCGATTTCAACATCTGATCAACCGAATCTTCCCCCGCGAAACTTTCAAATGGGTGTCCGATCCCTTTTGATTTTTCGCGGTAAATTTCTGCCCGCTTTCCGGTCCGCGTTGCGACCGCAGCAAGCAGCACTTCGACATCGCCGGTTTCCCGACTGAACATGCCTTTTTTATAGGCTGTTTCGAAAAAAGGACGATACGTTTCATCAAAAATCATCCCCATGCCAACCATGCCGGCACGTAGAAGAGGTTGCGTTGTGTTATCCATCTGTTTGTTTTATCGTCGAATTCTAAAGTTGGGGGGGGCGTTGTAAGAGGAACGCGAACATGCTGTCCCGCTCCTGGCAATAAAATGCACTCAGGTGCTGTTTTGATAACTATCGATTACTTTGAAGATATTTCAAGCGATCCACGGGCAAAACAGTATAATTTGATGCGAATTCATACTGACCGGCTAGAAACCGTTGTTAAGCTTCCAATGCTCCCAGTGCGGAGAGCCAGGTTTTCAGGTCGTGCTCGTATTCGCTGGAGAGATCTGCTTTTACCAGATGGCGATGGAAACCGGCTGCTCCAATTTCTTCGAGGTCTGCTGCGGTTGCAGAAGGGAAGCGGGATTGGGGATCGGCATCTATTAACCCTCGAATCAGTCCAATCAGTGAGTCATTTTTTTTCAGATCTGCGGGGAGATGCTCTTCAAGGCGATCAGGTAAATCGAGTTTTGCCTGCACCAGTTCCTTGAGGCTTCTGACTTCTCGAAATGGAATTACACCGGTCAACATTTCCAGCAGAATGTATCCCAGACTCGCCAGGTCTGACGAAATCGAATGAGGCGAACCGAGTAGTAATTCAGGAGCTGCATAGCGAGGTGTCCAGGTGGGCCGGTTCGGTAGATCATCCAACGCAAAAGCGGAACCGAAGTCGATTATTTTCGAATCACCGGTTAATTTCACCATGATGTTGGAAGGTTTGAGGTCTGCATGTACGATTCCATGTTCGTGCAATGCGGCAACACCGCTGAGGCAATCTCTGAGGATGGAAATTGCAACACCGGGCTTAAAACGAATTCCGTTCCCTTCTCTGGTGGCGACGACATCGTTGACATATTCCCACGTTTTTGCAGGAACAGCATGTTGCAGACGATCAAAGAGTTCCGGTTTTATTAAGTGGCTCAGATCAAAGCCTTCAACCCACTCCATCATCATCATTTCGATGCCATCGGACATCATTACGTTATGAATATCGAGTAAGTGATCCTGCTGGATGCGAGCCAGCTTCATGCCTACTCTGGCCAGCCTGGCCATTTCCAGATCGTACAACTCGCGAGACTCGTAAGGATCGGGGCTGAAAATTTTGAGAGCAAGCCGAAAACTGACATCATGGGCTCCAACTCGATCAGCCAGGTAAACAACCCCCTGCTGTCTC
>WFOZ01001005.1 GCA_015487825.1 Planctomycetaceae bacterium | reverse complement strand
GATCGAGGAAAACAAGGATATCTACTACAAGAGCCTGCGCCGTACCCAGACCACGCTGAAAGGCAATGATCCAGACTGGTCGCCCTGGGTCGGGTTTTTCCTGCGCTGCCTGAAAAAGCAAAAAGACAATCTGGTGATTAGGCTGGAGCGTGAAAAAGGACAAATTGACAATACTGATCTGCCCGAAATCTCGGTGCAGATTTTGCGCCTGTTTGATACCCATGACCGTCTGAACCTGTCAAAGATCACCGAACTGACCGGCGGCAACAAAAACACCATCAAAGTCCGCTTGCGGGAACTGGTCAGCGCGGGGCTGATTACCAGGCACGGGAAGGCGCGAGCAACCTGGTATGTGAAGTCTCGGCAGGATTAAGGCGTAAAGCTTCCGGCTTGGGCGTGATCGCATAACTTGAAAGGCTAATGCTTTCGACAGGTCGCAACTGCTGCTTAAATTGGTTCAGGCCGGAAGTTTCTGACCCACCAATACATACGCGGTCGAAGCCTTTGGTTTCCAACACTTGGCACATGTCAAGCATAACAAATCTTGAAAGACCGCTTACTTGGTGAATGCCAATATGGGCATGAGCATTCGCCATGCCATTGGCAGGATCGGTTTCTTCCCAAATCGAAAAACCGGCGGGTTTCCCATCGTACCAGATCAAACGACCATGCATTGGCAGAACATCAAAAAGCTCAAGAAGGCTTTCGTATGGATCGATTTTCTCTTTATTGTCCATTGCCCAGCTCTGCAGAACTTCGAACATAACATCACGCTGTTGAACCGGGTCAAAATCTATTGCCTTTATTTTGGTTCGGTCCAGCTTATTTAATGCGGTTCGGAACTGTTGGAATTTGTTTCCGGAATGTTTGCAAACCAGTTTTGTATCTAAGGTGTGAACGGGAAACGCCCAATCCAAATGTTTTTCAGGGATTTGGCTAATCGATAAGTCTGAATTGGACTGTAGTATTGCTGGCTGTCGTTCTGTGCGGGCTAGTTGGATTTTACTACCCGTATTGTGTATTGCCATGATTGTAGCTGCGTATAAATCACTCGTTGCCAATCCTAACGGTGGGAATATTAAGAATGTATCTTCAATATTGGGATGGCGACAAAAGATAATTGCAGCCTGATCATCGCGCGCCATCCACAAACCTCGCCGCCCCGTCATGGCAAAATATGCCGCTGAACTTTGATATGGATCGTTGCTCTTCACGCTTTTTAGTACGTCCTGTAAGAACGGCATATCAGATTGGCCAATCCTAATAATTCTGGTTAAAGATTTCTGATTAAACTCCCTGTTTATTTCGATACTATTTAATTCATTCATGACTTACTCGACTATCTTGGCAACATTCTCCCAAACGCAATTAAAGAAAAGCACTTCAGCTCGATAAAGGCTCTTGTCATCTATGATCGTGAGCGTCTCAATATCTCCCCAAGACACCATCGCGATCTTGTTTTTGAAAATCCATTGCGTGTGAGGTGCAAAATACTCGCTTGGCAGTTTTCGATACCAATGCTTAGGAGCTACAAAATATGTTGAATTTTCGGAAACGAGCATGCGCTCGGTAATTTGCGCTTGTTTGAGGCGGGTTAGATGATTTTCGAGAAAAGATTTGCTGTCCCCATCTTCCCAATTTTGTTCAGTAACGCCCTTGATCAGAATTTCACCACCAGAATTCTTCAGGTCTGAATAAATCTCGTCCAGCAACTGGCGATGTATGTTCTTTCCACGATAAGTTCTGACTGCATTGCGACGCTCGCGCACCCCATCATCATCAAGGAACTCAATTCCTTTGCCTTCAAGCGCGGCACGGATCATGGAAATTGAGGCAGCACGCGGCGCGGTCGCTTCAGTCTCAAAGCCACCTATTGCGGCGGGCGACACATTTGAAAGCGTGGATAAATCAGCGCGGGTAATGTCTAATAATGCCCTTGCCGCGCGGCATTGTTTGGGAGAAATAACATTCATGAATCAATAGCTTATCTATACCTTTCAATAAAAAAACTGCTCAAAACCGAAAAAATGTATCGATTAAGGTAAATAATATTGACCTTTTAACTAAAAATTAACCATTTGTCTATATAAATTCACATTATTGAATATGTAAATT
>WFOZ01001004.1 GCA_015487825.1 Planctomycetaceae bacterium | reverse complement strand
GCCATCCTACATTTTGAGATGAAGTTTCCAAAAGAAAAATTCGTGTTAATTCGAGTTCATTCGTGGTTCAAATCCCTGTTTGGTTGCGGCACTGCCGCGCTGGGCCCTCTGTGGCTTTAAAAATATCCTGCCAGTTTTGAGCAGTATTTCATTGATAAGAGCCTAAAAGTTGCAGAATAAAACAACTATCGAACTTTTGCCTGGAAACTGAGCGTGCCGCCTGTGTGGCCCTTCAGTTCGCCTTCGATTTCCCATTTCAGAATCAGGCTTCCTTCCAGATTGTCCTCGACAACAAGCCGTCCATCGCGATCGGAAGTTCCTGTTCCCTCGATAAATTCCAATCGTGGCGTCAGGTTATCAATGACAACGACGTTGTTTAAGGAACGATCCCCAGTGTTTTTGTAGCGGATCGTAAATGTGATCACATCGCCCGGTGCAGCATCGGTTTTATCTGCCGACTTGTCGATATAAATTTCCCCTTTGGACTGATGCTTTTCTTTCAAGCCAACCATTTCTTCAGGTCGGAAAGAGCTGTAAACTTCCGAACCGGCGGTATCACTGGCAATAATGATCGGGCTGAGTTTGCGTGTCCAGACCGCAGCGGCCTGAATTCCGCCCATGGAAACCGGACTTTGCCAGCGGTCCAGTTTATCCAATCCGGAAAACGCGTAATCGGTGTTTGTGTTAACAAGCTTGGTATGTTTTTCCAGCTTCGTCGTCTGGTTGACACCGAGTGTGATGTTTTCAGATTCCAACCCGCTGACTCTCGTACGAACCCGAGCTGCTTTAATCTGATCGGTCTGTTTCTCCAGATTTGGTTTGATGCGGGTATTCATCGCCAGTCCGTTGACGGTTTCATACGCCCCCAAAGCACGGTCAATACTCAGATTCTCAGAAATACCGGCTGTTGTGGTAACAGCTGCAAATCGAGGAGCGTAAACGCACACCTGATTTGATTTTTTCACATGTTGCTTCCCTTGATCGTCCTGATATTCAGCGATTGTATCCTGGGTATCAAGCCCTTCCCGAAAACCGGGGGAATAATGGACCGGTAAATTCCGATCTCCTCCATCACAAAGATACTCGTCCGGATAGAACGCTGGGTCGTAATCGCTGTTTGCATTAAGCATGACGGGCATTGCCGGTGGGCAAGTTTGGCTGTTGTCAGAATTTAATTGAACCTTTGCAGTCGCAGAAACCTGATTCAGCGGAATGCGAGGTTCTGCTGGTGTAAAGTTTGCTGCCTGCTGAAATGCAGCATCAAATGTTTCACCATGAGGTTTTGCCTCTGCGGGAGCCTGAAAAGCAACTTGCTTAATCTGTTCGGAAATAGATTCAGGCTGTAACTGAGTTTGCCCCGGAAAATCTGGCGCTCTATTACTCACTTCCTTTTTTTTTTGAGGCTCTTCGAAATTCACCTGTACCGCATTATTGGATGCAGGAGGCGAAGTAATGCGAGCCATCGGTTCTGTCCAGGATTGTGGCTGACCAATCGGTTTTTGATAACCGCCCGGCGGTAATGGCGGATGCTCCAAGCCAGCGGTGCGCGTCATTTGGGGGGGAGCGACACCGATTCGCTGTTCCGGGACGGCTGGCCATTCATTTTTTTTTTGCGGAACAGGTTGTTGATACCCTGCCGGTGCAACCCGTCCATGAGCCAGCGGCATTGTCGCAGCAGGAGATTGATCCAGTGGGAAACTGGATTGTTCCAACATACTATGGTTGCCGTGTGGCACTTGAGCAGATGATCCGGGAATTGGTCCCTGCTGTTTACTGAACGGGTCTTTCCCGACAATCGAGTCTGTTGACGAACAGGAATAGTTGGCACAGAGCAGAAAGCCAAAGCCGATCTTCAAAGAGATTTTTGCTGTCTTGTTAATGATGTTTTCAAAACGTGCGATTTTATTCAACATGTTAGTTACCTGTTTGAATTGAGGAGTTGTTTAAGACTGTAGGGTCCGCTGTTGCGGGCCATCGCATGAAATAGGGGGGGGGCGAATAACCAACGTGGTCCGCCATAGCGGCCCCTACGGTATTTATTTTTTGGGATACAGTTCAATGGGTGCGGGTGGTTTGTTTGGGTCGGCGTACATTTCCTCGGGGCTGGGGATACGGCCGCCTAATCTTAAAATGACAACCGGACGCCCTCGCAAATCGGCTTCGGTCATCAGGTTTTTGGATTGTGAAATCTTTTGTTCGTGAATGCTTCCCTGTTCTACTTTCGGGATGGCAAGGTCAGGTTGTTCCAGATAGATGATTTTTGTCACCAGGCGGTCGTTCATTGCCGCCTGAATGTCGGCTGCGGTAATTTCAATCGGAAGGGGATACTTCTGTTTCAAGCCGGCAGGAGGATGCAGGCGATCGAGTAATTCGATCGAGGGATACAGATCGACTCCCGGAAACTCCGGAATTTCCGAAATACGAAATCGATACAGTGGGCCGACAAGACAACCGATTTGAGCGGGGGCCTTCAGATCATGCTTTTGTCGTGTTTGTGGCTCGGTAACAGTCACCTTGCCTCCACCGGGAAGGCGAATTTGCACCGGTTGAAAATAGCGTCCATCCGCCCGGCCCAAAGCACCTGCCCACTGACCAGCTACACCGGGAGGCGTTGTCTGGTTCAATGGATGATAGTATGGCGATCCTTGAAATTGTGGGCCACGGAGTTGCGGTTGCGCTTCGACAATGGTCGCAGCAAACAGAACATAACAGGTACCCAGAAGTACGAGAATGATGGTCGTTTTCATGATTGCCTGCGGGAGAAAAATGAGGCGAAGGAAGGGAGATCGTTCAATTCGGGGAAGATCCGCTGTGTGGATCAATACAGACGTTGCTCGATCAACGTTGCTCGATCAAATGTGGTCCGCACAGCGAACGCTACAAAACGGGAAGGGATAACATCAATTGAAGGGATTCAGTGATGCCAATTGTTCGTGATGAACGGGGAAGGGACTCTTGAGGGGGAAGTATATCTTGTTGTCGAATATTGGAAAAGACCGCTTAGCCGCATTGTAAAAGGCGGCTAAGCGGTTCGAATTCGGTTCTTATTGCTG
>WFOZ01001003.1 GCA_015487825.1 Planctomycetaceae bacterium | reverse complement strand
CCAGAGAGGATTTCGCGAGAAGGAAGGTTTCCATTACGAACCACTTGCCGCCGTCCCTGCGAGTCCACTCGAGTGGAATGCAGAGCAAGAAACTCGTCCACTTCTGCATCAATGGCGGCTTGTAACATTCGCCTTGCTCCTTCCTGAACCAGTTCATCCAGCGGACTGCGTGGCACCGAATTATCCTGAAAAGAAGCGAACGGAGAATGGCTCTGTTCGCAACCTTGCGTCTTGTCTGCGTCTATCGTATTCTGACTCACGGCGTACTCCTTGGCCCATGTGGGCTTGCTGAAGGTTGATAAGATTCAGCAGGATACGCCACCTTTCATCAAATTTCCAGAACACAACATTTGACAATAACTCCAAATAGAACCTGGCGCTGTCCAGCTAAGATGTCTGCCTGATTGAATGGCAGGACACGTATTTTGAAGCTGTATTTATTATGAAATTCAATAAACCGTTGAGCAGGAACCGGGCATGAGTCATCAGATACCTCGTGAACTGAGTGATGTTCAATATGTACTGCTCGGCCTGATTTTTGAAAGCGAGCTTTCGGGAAGTGAACTCAGGCAGAAGTTGCGTGAACAATTTCAATGGGACACGAGTACCAGTTCTTTTTACACTTATTACGACCGCCTTGCAGCCGAAGGATACTGTATTGTTAAAGCAGGTAAAGGAAGTAAGAAATTCCGGATTTCAGCCAAAGGAAAGAAAGCGTTCCTGAAAAAACTGGATTTTCACAACGGATTGCTGGTTACCTGGAAGAAATATTTGAAACACGAATAGTCCCAGTGTTTTTTAACCGTTCAGGCGACATTTTCCAGTTTTCCTTCGGGGCGCCGTTTCAGTTTCAGCGTTTTATAGCGACGGCCTCGTGCATCATAAAAGTAAATCGTGTTGATATCAGCTGCCCAGACAGCTCCCAGACGTATCTGGCGGGGACCGTACAACGTAAATTCCAGGCCGCAGAATTGATCCTGACGTTGTAGTGTGCGCGACTCAAGAGGAAATTGTTCTGGAATCAGATTCTCTTTTTGACACAGTGCCTGATGCACATATTGTTCCAGTTCAACCCATGTTGCGGGGAGCTGCGACATATAAAGTTCCGTTACTGAATCGATGCAGGGAATTCTGATAGTCAGTTGTTATTACTGACAGGATGCAGGGAAGTTTATCGTCTAATAAGTCAATGGAATCCGTCTCTGTTCATATCGCGCACTGCAACCGTTACAAACGGAACATCCCACAAACTGAGTTTTCTACTTAAGGGGCTGTTCTATTAACCTGCATTCTACACAACAGGTCACAATGCCTTCGGCATGGCTGTAATTACGAAGTACGTAATCTCAAAAGCACTTAAATTTGCGCACTTCGCGGTTCAGCAGGAAAGACCTGTAAAAAAGTGAGCGATCTGCTTGCCAGTCACTTTAAGCTTTTTCTTTCTTTTTTTGCCCCATCTCGCCAAGAGACCGGAAGACGACGAAGAAAGTTGGGACAAACAGAAGTGAAAAAACGGTCGCCGCACACATCCCACCGACCACTGCATTTCCAACAGCTTGTCGGGAGGCTGCTCCTGCTCCAGAGGCAATGAGCAGAGGAAGGAATCCGAGAATGGATGAGATGGCGGTCATCTGGATGGCACGAAAACGAAGCCGGGCCGCGTTGACGGCTGCCTCCTGAATGGTCTTGCCTTCCTCTCGCTGTTCACTGGCAAATTCAACAATCAGAATGGCGTTTTTACTTGCCAGCGCAACCAACAGCACGACACCAATTTGCGTGTAAGTATTGTTATCCATTCCGGAAATCATCAATGCAATCACAACCCCAAGTACGGCCAAAGGCACAACGGCAATCACCGCTGCGGGCATTGTCCAGCTTTCATACTGGGCAGAGAGAACAAGAAAAACAAAGATAATTGCGATCGCAAAAATTCCATAAGGAGACCCGGCTGCTTTTTCCTGATAGGACATCCCGGTCCACTCGAAGCCCATTGATGAAGGCAGGCTGGTCTTGGCCATTTCTTCCATCAGCTGTAACGCATCACCAGAACTTTTCCCCGCTGCAGCTTCCCCGTTGATTGATGCGGTTGGATAAAGATTGTATCGCAGAACAGATTGTGGCCCGAGTGATTCATCAACCGAAGTGAATGTTCCCATCGGAATCATTTCCCCTTTAAGATTGCGAACATTCAGTTGCAGAATATCCTGGGCTGAAACTCGGTATTGATGATCGGCCTGCACACGAACCTGATATGTTCTTCCAAAAGCATTAAAATCGTTGACATAGGAAGAACCGAGATACGCCTGCAATGTTCCAAAGACATCGTTGAGTGGTATCTCTAATGTTTTGACTTTCGTTCGATCGATGTCTGCAAACAGCTGGGGGACATTGGCGCGAAATGTTGTCGAAAGAGCAGTCAACCCGGACTGACTGTTTCCTGCAGCGACCATCTCAGTAGTAACCGCCCCCAATTCTTCAAGACCGACGCTGCCTCGATCCTGTATCTGCATCTGAAAGCCGCCGGCATTGCCCAGGCCATCAATCGGCGGAGGGATAAAAGCAATCGCGACTGCGGACTGAATTTGCGACAATTTTTTTCTTAAATGCCCCACAATCGCATCTTGTTGTTCATCAGGTTTCGTTCGATCGTCCCACGGCTTGTAGATAACAATTGCCATTGCAGAATTCGATGAACTGGTCGAACTCAATAGAGAGTAACCGCTAATCGTCAACCAGTTCTCAACACCAGGAGTGCTCCTGATGACCTCATCGACCTGCTCCATCACTTCGTTGGTTCTCTCCAGCGAAGCTGCATCGGGGAGTTGTACATTCAAAAAACAGTATCCCTGGTCTTCTGTTGGCAAAAAGCCTGTAGGCAGCGAACCGAAACCCCAGCCCGTTAAAAACACCAGCCCGAAAAACAGAACGAGAACCATGATCACTCGACGGACAAAGAGGCGAACAACCGAAGAATAAGCTCCGGTCATTGTATCGAATAATCGATTAAAACCGCGAAAGAAGAAGTTCTTTTTCTCAGCAGAGGGACGCATTAAAATCGCACACAGAGCCGGGCTTAAAGTCAATGCGTTAATGGTACTGATCATGACCGCTCCGGAAATTGTCAATGCGAACTGTCGATACAGTTGCCCGGTAATCCCTCCCATAAAGGCCGTCGGCACAAACACGGCGAGAAGCACCAGCGTTGTTGCAATTACAGGAGCGGTAACTTCTTCCATCGCTTTGATCGCTGCTGCGCGGGAATCCAGACCGGCATCGATATGACGAGCTGTATTTTCGACAACGACAATCGCATCGTCCACTACAATTCCAATAGCCAAAACAACTCCGAACAGAGTAATCATATTGATCGAAAACCCGATCCCTGACATGATCGCGAAGGTGCCGATCAGAGAAACGGGAATCGCTGCACAGGGGACCAAAGTCGTTCGCCAATCCTGCAGGAAAATAAAGATGACCAGTACAACCAGGCCGATCGCCTGAAAGAGCGTCGTATAAACCTCTTCAATCGATGCAGTTACAAAAGCGGTAGAATCGAAAGGAATACTGTATTCGACACCTTCAGGAAACGACTGACTCAATTCTTTCAGTTTCGCACGGACTCCGTCAGCAACTTCTAATGCATTGGCCCCCGGCAACTGATAGATCCCAATCGAAGTACTTTGTTTTCCCTTGAATTTCGAGCCGTATTTATATTCCTTGGCTCCGAGTTCAATCCTCGCAACATCTTTGACTCGAGTGATGCGTCCCCCCTGAGCCGTTTTGATAATCAGATTTTCAAACTGTTTTGCATTAACAAGTCGCCCCAGTGTATTAACAGTAAATTCAAAGGCTGTCCCCTTGGGAGCAGGAGGTTGACCAATTCGCCCTGCAGCGACCTGGACGTTCTGTTCCTGAATCGTACGAACGACATCTTGCGTGGTGACATCCCGAGATTTCAGTTTACGCGGGTCGAGCCAAACCCGCATGCTGTAGTCGGCCGCCCCGAAAATCGTCACTTCGCCAACGCCATTAATTCGCCCCAGTTCGTCCTTCAGGCGGATCGTTGCAAAGTTGCTCAAATAAAGAGAATCGAACTCGGGCTTATCGGATGTCAACGCGATGAACTGCAGGATCGACGTCGATTTCTTCTTCGTCGTAATTCCCTGCCTTCTTGCATCTTCTGGAAGTTTTGGTTCAGCAATCGCAACCCGGTTTTGAACCAGCACAGTCGCCATGTCTAAATCGACGCCGATGTCAAAGGTGACCGTTAAAGAATAAGTCCCATCGTCTGCACTGATGGATGACATATACAACATGTCCTCAACGCCATTGACCTCCTGCTCAATCGGAGCAGCCACAGTTTCTGCAATCACTTTGGCGTTGGCCCCTGGGTAAACAGCAGTCACAACAACAGTCGGCGGTGTCACCTGCGGGAACTTTTCGACAGGAAGCGCCCCCTGAGAAACAATTCCTGCGATGATGATCACAATGGAAATCACCGACGCAAAAATTGGTCGATTGATAAAAAACCGTGACATAGCGTACCTGACCAACTCTAAAAAAGATAAGAACTCAAAATGCTCCAGCAGTCTGCATTGCCGGATGCTTCATTCTTGCGGGGCTTGTGATGTTGTCTCGGGCAACTTTTCTTCTGATGTTTCCTTCTCTTCAGTCCCCGGATCAAATTCCAGCTGAACTGACTTCGGGGCAACCTTGCTACCGGGGCGAGCTCGCTGGATACCATCGATAATTACGGTATCATCTGCTTCAATTCCTTTTTCTATGACGATCAGTTCGCCATACTTTGTCCCCATGGTCACATTTTTGCGATCTACCGTACCCTGTTCATCCAATACAAGCAGGAAAGTTCCGGACTGATCCCGCCCGATCGCTTTTTCCGGGATAAGAAGGGCATTTTCCAAAACGCCAATCGGGATTCGTACACGAACAAAAAGCCCCGGAAGTAATTTGTTGTCCGGATTATCAAAGATTGCTCTGAGTTTTAACGTCCCTGTTCCCTGATCAACTCCCTCCTGGTCGATGTAATCCAGGTGCCCTTCAAATGGGAACCCGTCATCTCCCGCTCTTTTTAAGAAAGCTTTTATGTTTTTATAATTGTCATTACCTCTGTTCGTATT
>WFOZ01001002.1 GCA_015487825.1 Planctomycetaceae bacterium | reverse complement strand
ATTGAAAGCCAAACGAAAAGGGAGTCGTAGCAAATTTTCAAGATTATGGCAATTTTAAAACACCTTCTGAAGGATAAAACCCCGCTCAGGCTGGAAAGTTTCGCAAATTAGAGAGAAACAGAGGCATTATAGTAACTATTCAGCGTTGGCGTAGCGGACCCTACAAATAACCTTAATTACTGCAATAACCAAACATTGCTGAATAGTTACGCATTAAATGTCTGTAGGAGGTTCGATGCCGAAATCTTTGATGGTCAGCAAAGTGCGGTGTTCCAGGTTCCTTTTGGCGAAATTTGCGGCTCCGCCTTCCATGCGGTCGATAATTCCAGCGACACAAATTACTTCACAGCCAAAATCCTGAATACGGTCCACAGCCAGAAGGGCGCTGCCACCAGTGGTGACAACATCTTCAACAATCACGACTTTCATGCCAGGCGTTACCGGCCCTTCAACAAACTGGTTTGTGCCATGCCCTTTCGATTCCTTACGAATCATGAATCCGACCATATTCGGGTTCGATTCGGCTGTAATCGCCAGCATTCCCCCTATAATAGGGTCTGCTCCGATGGACATCCCGCCGATAGCATCGTATTCAAGATCGGAAATTAAATCGAGAAATGCCTGACTGACCGTGCGTAAACCATCTGCATGCAATGTAATCTGCTTACCATCCAGGTAATAACTCGCTTTTCGGCCTGACGCGAGCGTGAAATCGCCAAATTTCAATGCTCGTTCCCGTAGTAATTCAATTAATCGTTCGTGATGTGACATCAGTTGTTTCCTGTCTTAATGAGAGGTCCTAGCCTCTCTGCTCTGTTCGATTGTCCAGATTTGTCAAAATTCCCCATCGAAATAAACTTGGGTATCTGATAGAATTGTATCGAAGTTCGTCTGGTATGACGAATCATTTCAAATTCATTTCTCCTGAAGGATTCGAATGAAAGTTTCCAGACGAGAAGCCCTGCTTGGTTTAGGAGCCATGTTGGCAACCGGTCCGCAGGCCTTTGCCCGCAGGCAGGATCCCAAAATTAAACTGTCGGTAACACGAGCGCTCGATTTTATGGTTCGCAGCCAAAAAAGACAGGGATACTGGGAAGCAAACAGCGGGCAATACCGTGTGGCGATGACGGCGTTGGCTGGTATCGCGTTGATTTGTGAAGGTTCGACGACTAACCGTGGCAAATATGCAAGAACTGTTCGCAATGCTGTCGACTACCTAATGGATATGTCGTTGCCAAGTGGCCTGATCGGCTACGAAAAAGATTACCATTACACCTACGGTCACGGCTTCTCGATGCTTTTTCTTTCACAGATTTTTGGGGAAGAAGATAGTGCAGAGCGGCGTGCAAAATTGAAGCGGGTTTTAACCAAGGCGGTTCAATTCAGTGGCAAAGCCCAGACAAGCCGTGGCGGTTGGGGTTACGTTTCTGCCAAAGATGGGGGCGATTTCGATGAAGGCTCTACCTGTATTACGCAAGTCCAGGGATTGCGCGCGTGCAGAAATGCGGGGATTCCTGTCCCTAAAGAAATTATCACTCGGGCCAAAAAATATATCAAAGACTGTACCACTCCCGAGGGAGGCGTTCAGTATAGTATTCGTGGCGGTGGGGCAAGACCGCCGATTACCGCGGCAGCAGTTGCAGCGATGTACAGCGCTGGGGAGTACGACGATTCCGATCATGTGAAGAAAATGGTGAAATTCTGTCAGGATAATATCTGGCCCAATGCCAAGGAAAACAATAATTATTTCGGGCATTGGCATTACACTCATTTTTACTATTCGCAGGTGATGTATCGTGACCCCAAACAGTGGGATGCCTATTTTGCAGATATCTCCCGACAAATTCTCCCGAAGCAAAACGCCTCGGGAGCGTGGAAAGAGGGACATGTGGGCGACATTTACACAACAGCTATCAATGCAACAATCCTGCAACTTGACAACGGCTACGTTCCAATATATCAACGATAAATAAAAGGGAGCCAGGAGCGTTAACGCTCCTGGCTCACACAAAAAAACAACTGCAATTTCGATTTGAAATAGAACTCCATGAGCGACACAGCAGACCATTCACCAAACTATCTGGCGATTTTCGGCATTTTGTGCCTGTTAACCGCCGTTTCTGTTGTTGCCGATCTGGTTTCGATGCCCGGTTTGAAGATACTGATTGTTGTTGTCGTGCTGCTGGTTGCAACAGCCAAAGCTGCGTTTGTGATGATGTTTTTTATGCACCTGAAATTCGAACGCAAGTGGAAATACGCCATTCTGATGCCTACAATCATTCTGGCGATCGGTTTGTTGATGGTACTCATTCCCGATATTTCCATCCATTATTACGATCTCGACATTCCGCAAGCACCGTAAGTTGCTGCTTGAAGCATATGCCAGAATCTCTAAGAATTCCCTGCAAATGACCTCCGTAGATACTCCCTCTGGCGAACAGATTCGCCCGTCAAAAGTGATGAGCCTCACGATCAGCGGCATTCTCTGGCTGCTTGTAATCGTTTCTCTACTTGTGGTGATGAAAATCAGCCCTGCGAATAAAAAACTCGCAGACGAAAAAAGTGCAGGCAGCGAAACAACCCAGGTCAACGAACTGGTAAAAACTAAACCGCTTCTCATCAAACAGGAAGACGTCAAACTTGTTCCCGGAGAAGTGGCTGATTTTTCTCTGACTGAACGCAGCGGTAAGACAATCACCAATAAAGACCTGCTTGGCAAGCCGTGGTGTGTCAATTTTATTTTCACCAGTTGCACGATGACCTGCCCGGCTAATACCAAAGCGATGATGGAGCTGACCCACGCCTGTAAAGATCTGGACGTGCAATTCATCACCATCACTGTCGATCCCGAAAGAGACACTCCCGAGCGGCTTAGTGACTACGCGGAAATTTACCAGGCTGATCCCGAGCAATGGCTGTTTCTGACAGGTAAACAGGAAGAGATTTTCAATTTAATCCGCAACAGTTTTTTGCAGGTTGTCGAAGAACGCAAAGGAAAAAGTCGACTCTTCGGAATGGAGTTTGCTCATTCAGATCGTGTGATGCAAATCGACAGCAACGGCAAGGTCGTCGGGCAGTACCTTCTCACCGATCCCAAAGAGATGGTCATTTTAAGGCGCGTTCT
>WFOZ01001001.1 GCA_015487825.1 Planctomycetaceae bacterium | reverse complement strand
GTGCAAAGATTCTTAATGAATGAGGCGTGATCAGCAGGCGATGCAAAGGACAATTGGCAGCATCAACCAGTTCCTGTATCATCTGTTGATGCTCGGCCGGCAGTACCATGGCAGAGACTTTTCGCGTCCCATCTTCTTCAGGCTCGTAAGCGATATAATCGAGCAGACTCTCTTCGTTGATTCCCTGAAGTTGGCGAATCGCCATGTTGCGTACGAGCGTCGGAAGTTCCGACTCACTGGCAGGAGGAACACTGAACGTAATCGAATCGACGGCTCCACGATTGATGCACAAAAGAAGCGTCGCTTTGGAGGCTCCCAATTCTGAAATGAGACTTTTCAGAAGATCTGCCAGCGAAGGACCAGATTCATTCGGTTCTTCTTCCGACTCCTGCGAATTTACCGGTTTCTCCTGCTTTTCAGCATGGCGTTCTTTCTCTCCCGCACCGATAACGCGCATCAGGCCATTCTTCTCGCTTTGCACATAAACATAGCGTAGAAGTTCAGGAGTCCAGCTTACGGCTAAAATTTTACTCATTATCAATATCTATAAATTAGTCCGTCATTAATTGCTGTGTGCCACGGCTCTGTGAACTGTGCGAACTAACAAACGAGTCTGATTTCAATTCCAACGCAACACGGCTCACAAATCCGTGGCACCCTCAGGTTCAAGATGAAATTCAATTGTTAAAAGGAATCTCCGATTCGACGGTATCACTTTGATAAAGTAGCGACAAAGGTGCAGGCAGGCCCTGATCGGTGAGGTCAATCCAGTCTACAACTGCGGCAGAGCGTTTGCCAGCATCAATTGTCAGTTTCCGCCGCAGGAATGGACCGCCGGTTTTTCTGAATACAACAATTTCTCCGGTAAAAACATCTCCGCCGGCCGTAATATAAGGGATCCATTTTCGATACTGCTTTACGGTTACAATCTGATGACTGAGCAACCAGGCGGTATTGCCTCTTTCAGACTCCTCAAGTGAGCCCCGCTGCTGAACAATTTGCGACGCTGTCTCCGTTGACATTTCCGGAATTGTTCTCAGAACAGTTTCACTTGCCTGATTGATATTAATCCGCCCTACAATAATCTCTGCAGGATTTGTCGTTGTCCGGGAAAAGAGAAGTTCAACGGTCTCGATAAAATCGGGCGAACCTGTTTGCAACGGGCTTGGAATCCGCTGCGTCGATTTCCCCGAATTAACAACAATGAAAGTATCAATCAACAAAGCGGGGGAATCGATTGAAAACTGCGATTTTTTACTGAGCGAAAACGCAAAGTCCCCCACCTGACCAGATGTCACAGGCGATGAGGAATTGTCTTCCTCTACTAAAGAGATGCCGTATTGCCGTGCCAGAATAATGTATCGAACCAGCGCTTCCTCAAACTGATCGGAAAGAACCTGATGCAGTTTTTCGAGATCCGCCGAATTCAAATTGATTTTCGATTCCCCCTCAGAAGTGAGATTACTTTCTGCACTGGTACAGGTAAGAAGCTGTGTCCAATCGGAAACAGATTCGGTTTCCGAAACAACAAGATTATCACTCGCCGCATCTGACAAGCCGTGGAGCAATTCGCGAGTGATTCCTTTAACGAAAAGTAATTCATCCAACGTTTCGGGTATCCCATTGCGGGGTTTGTACGGTTTATCGAGCCGTTGATAGTATTCACTTTCTGCACCGAATTCCCGAGGATCATCATCTGCATCGAGCCAGTCGAGCAGTGCATCTGCAACCGGTTCGTTCATGCCGGGAAGTTGCATCAACGCGGTGCGTCCCGTTCCCGCTTCCGCCTGCTCCCATCCTAAAACCATCGCCAGATGTAGCCGTGCCGATTCGTCCTGCAAACCGAACTGCAAATTTGATTGCGAACCGCGTGGCACCGAATGAATCACCGAAAACAGCCAGGGGTTATCTCTGCTTCCAGCTGCTGATGTTGTTTCGCTGATATCAGAAACCAGCTCGCCACCGGGGACATTTTGAATGCTGCGTCCACGAAATAATTCCGACTGGTTCATCAAATCGCCAACTGTCTCCTGCTGTTTTCTCGACTGCTCTGTCACCCAAAGCAACATCGCCTCCGCACTGGCGAGTGTCTGCTGTGCCTGAATTAACTGCCCGTTTATTTTCGCCGCTTCATATTCGCTCGACATGGCTGAGAGAAAACCGAACCCCGCCAAAGCAACCATCATCACCAATACAAGCACAACAATTAAGACAACCCCCTGCCTGTGATGCCAATCAGTTTTCGAATCGCTTACTACTCTGTTTCTCATTGTTGAAACCCTTCCAACGAACGAGAAGAGTTTCCACTTTGGCTGCTTATTCCATCCGCTTCATACTGCGGCTTCGGGTTTTCCAGTAAAAAAATACGCCAGTAGCTGCGAGGAGCAATCCCTGCTTCAGGCGAGAAGCCGGCTTGCTCAGATTCTGTATCGTTTGCCCCCGGATTTGTTTCTATCTGATCCGTCTCCACGCTGAAAGAATCGTTCAACTCCTGTTCAAGCTCGTTCGATTCCCGAGCGGGCGTTTCTAACGCAGTCAGCTCTTCCAGTTC
>WFOZ01001000.1 GCA_015487825.1 Planctomycetaceae bacterium | reverse complement strand
GTATCGAATTCGGCTCGATTCCAAATCATTTTTTTTAAGTTCAGCTTCCACCACATAAGGCTGGAATTTCCAACCCTGTCCGCGAACAATCGGCGATTGTGTTTCCATTTCTTCCAGTTGAAACTGATGCAGCACCGGCGCCACTTCAATTACGCTTCCGCGTGGAATTTTCCCGACACACTCTTGCAGAAATGACCGGGTAATGCTGTCACTCCAATAAGTTCGCTCCAGCCCGATCGTATCAGCACCACGTAACCCACCAGCAAGCAGATTATAGTAACTGAGTTGGCACGGGTGCATCGAAACAATTCCCCAACTTTGAAACAACAGAAAAACAATTGCAATACTCCATACCTGTTTCAACGATCTTCTTTCCCGCAACCAATCCCAGGCCTGCTTGCCTCCCAGTCCGATGAGCAAGCCCCAAAGAGGAAACACCATCAGAAAAAGTCGCTCACCATCGTATATGGCTGCGCCCGTTGAAAAGAGCAGCATTGGAAACAGAATGCACATCTGTACCAGAATTAATCGTGGGTCTCCTGATTTTTTTTTGATCGAATATACCAATCCGAAAATCCCCAGCAAATGCAGACCAAGAGGCACTGTCACCGCAAACATCACCCACGGATAATGCCAGGGGGTATCAACATCAGCGTAAAGCTTTCCGAAATACCAGACATTCAAACTGACTCGATCTGTTGCAGAACCAAGAAACTGCCGCAGGTGTCCCACCGGATCGAGCCACAGCCAGGGCCAGCCAATGAAAAATACCAGTATGCCGGTGATGCCCCATGCAAACAACGGCTTAATCGCCCGTTTCCGCCCGTACCACAATGCCCATAGAATTATCATCGGAATCACCAGAAACCCCTGAATCTTCGTCAACATCGCCAGCCCCAGCATCACACCGGGAAACAGGCCCTGTTTCCAACTTGGTGAAATCCCCTGCTGTTCTGTTTTTGAAAGCAGATTCCATCGATCCGCCAGGCACAGAACCGCCAGCGCGTATGTCAAGTTCACACAACTTTCCAGTGAAGCCAGATGAGCATGCGCAAAAACCCGGGGCATCAACAAAACAGAAATGGCAGCGAACCATCCCGCTCCTTTTCCAAACCAGGATCCGGCTGTCGCACCGATAAGGAAAACAGTCATCCCAAACAGAACCGCAGAACCAAAACGGGCACATGCGGTCACCGACATACCCGCCGGCGAATCCGGAGCAGCAACCGACCACATAAAATGATGCCCCAGTCCCAGCACAAACCGCCCCAAAGGTGGATGATCGGGAAGATACGGAACCACTCCCCCCTCACCAAAAACATCTTTCACGTTAGCGGGATCGAGAATCCAGATCCCATATACTCGAAGTACCTCAACCAAAAGCACTCCCTGTTGAGCATTGAAAACTTCATCAACCGTCAAGCCCGGCCCCTGAGCCAAACCGGGATAACTGCCGGACGGATCGAGAGTTGCCACGACCAGAAAAAAGGCGAGCAACCCAATCAGCACCCCACCGGCCCAGCGTTGTTGTATTAAATTGCGTAACATACTCATTGATAAACTCATTATCATTCAGGCGAGCCGTCGGCATTAAACCTCGGGTGAACCATGTTTAACCGACAATCTAAGGAGAGAGTTAGCAATAAACCTGGCTGGCTCAGACGCAATACGTCTGAGCCAGCCGGAGATGTTAACTCCCATATGGCAAAGCAATAATTCGATTCGTTTCGCGATCCCAATTCGCAACAACATCGAGTGTATCGAGTTGCGCACAAAGTGAAAGGTCGGCCTGCATTCCCAGCTGTAACAGGTTTCGGCCTCCTTGCGATTTTTCAAATGCCGCAAGAATTTGCGATGGCACATCTTTTTTGTCAGCTGATACCAACTGATCGTACAACGCCAGGCAAAGCCGAGTCGTATCATCGTAATCCTGATCTTGCAGTTGGTGATGAGCAATTAACCGTTTCGCGACCGCAGCTGCATATAAGCAATCCTCCAGAGTGATCGCCCCATCGGTCCCCGCACAAACCAAATCGATCGGCTCACGACACTGCGATAGAGTTTCTGTTATCGCAGAAAGATTCAAAAACGAACCGATCAAAACAGAATTCGATTCCCGACAACGGTGAATCGCTCGCGTGCCGTTTGTGGTTGTGAACAGAACCGTTTTCCCTGCAACATGCTCCGCAGAATAATCTCCGGGCGAGTTTCCATAATCGAATCCATCAATCAGAACTCCACCCCGTTCACCTCCTAGAATCGTCTGTGTCGATGTTAATTGCTCTCGCAGTTGAAAAGCCTGCTCTACTTTTTCACAGGGAATAACCGTCTCTGCACCGTTTGCCAACGCCGTTGTAATCGTGCTTGAAGCCCGCAAGATATCAATCACTACCGCAACATGTCCGCAAAGCTGATCGGTAGAAAAATGTGCCGGGAGCAAGTGAGTAAATAACATGATGCAACTTCTATTGAGGAGACTTCTTGTAACCGTGTGCAATTTGAAGTCAATCACTGTATCGGTAGATGAATACATTTGCCACCGAATCATTAATCAACGCAGCAACATCAGCTTGCCTCGGGTATCAAACTGTACTTTCTTCGATGACCACACAATCGGATTATTCCGATTTGAATCAATAAGTCGCAACGCAAGCGACTCTTTTGCAATCGCGCGATAACCAAGATAGCTCGTTGTCAATCGCGGATTGACTTCCAACAACCAAACGGGTTCGTTCGTTTCGGGCAGAAGCAGAAAATCAAAACCGATGTAACCACGCAGTCCCGGAAGTTTTTCGACAACTCGCTCAGCGATACTTCGAGCCTGTAGTGCAAATTCGTTATCACAGGGAATGATCCCTCCCTGATATTCCAGCCCTTCAAAAAGTTGTTCTGCCATCGGGCACCATTCGATTCTTTTTCCACCTGGTGAAATCAAACAGACCAGCGAAACCGGTTTACCGGGAAGATAAGGCTGAAGCAAATAAGGGGGGAAATCATTTTCAGTTGTTCGACGCGATGAAAATTTCGACCAGCTTTCTTTGCAATCAATCACCGCAGTCATTGTTGTCCCGGCTCCAAATTGTGGCTTGATCACAAAGGGAAACGGTAGAGGAAATTCAATATCCTCTGCGGAATAATCCTGTAATTGATATGTTTGCGGAGTCGGTATTTCATGCTGTAAACCAAACTCATAAAACAGCCATTTATCAGCACAGATGCGCACCGCTTTTGCACTGGACATGAAACGATTCAATCCGTTTTGATCAAGCCATCCTATTCTGTCACACAAAATTTCATCCAGTTCCGGTGCGATCACGATTGTCCCGTCGTGATGCCTGGCCAGTTTTTGAAACATCTCCCATTCCTGTTTGGGAGACGCGACATCAATCACTTCCAGACCGGGAAGAGTGGTGAGAGAAACTCTTTGATCACGAGTCGTACAGACGTTGTATTCGCCAGATTGAAGAAGGTCTTCACAAAGCGATTCGAGCATCGAACGCCCTTCGGTAATCAGCGATTCAGGGAGAACTTCTTCGGGCCAGGCACCGGAACATAAAAACTCCGAAACAAAAAAGGATTTCACATTCGGGCCCGTTATTGGAGGAGGGAATAAGAGAAACAAAAAACGCCGGCACCGCTCAGAGGGGGGTTGAGCGATGACGGCGGTTACTAAAAAATCTCCAGCAGGTCTCTCATGATGTATGAGGAGGCTTCATGCTGAATCATCCTGCCTCATAACCCAACATCGACGCGCCAGACGACAAAAAAATACTTTCTCGCCAAAATATCGCCTTGTACGGATATTCAACACAGTACAGTCTTTGCGGATTACTCCCGTTCTGACTGTTTGAACGGGAATCATAGCTATCTATAGGAATTTAGGTCGTTTGTAGTTTGTAGGGTGCGTCGTGACGCACCAGCCTGTTCATGTGGTGAAAAAGGTGCGTCACGACGCACCCTACAAATTGAATCCATTAAAATAGGGAAGTTATTTCAGGACTATTCCTAACCCG
>WFOZ01000999.1 GCA_015487825.1 Planctomycetaceae bacterium | reverse complement strand
GGCATATATACCATGAATGATGTACTTGGTTTTTGAAAAAACGGTGCCGCGTTATCGGATGGCCGAAGCTACTCAGCCTGCTTCATCTTCCAGCGTGCCTATTAACCGTGGAATAAATTCACTAAATGCTTTAGCGCGATGTGAAATGCACTTTTTGACGACCGGTGATAACTCCCCGAAAGTACGATTGTATTCGAGGATCAGAAAGTGGGGATCGTAGCCAAATCCGTTGGAACCACGTGGCTTGTCTATAATAATCCCGTTGCAACGACGTTGGACATTCAACCGAATTGCCCCCTGCGGATCAGAGAGCGCAATATGGCAAATGTAATAAGCAGTCCGCTTCGAAGTTGGAACTCCATCCAGCTTTTCGATTAAAAGACTGTTATTTGAAGCATCGGTTGCATTGTCTCCACTAAAGCGGGCGGAAAAAATTCCGGGAGCACCATTTAAGGCATCCACACAAATCCCGCTATCTTCGCCGATTGTCCACTGCCCGATTTCCAGCGCAGTCTGAGAAGCTTTCTTGCTTGCATTCTCCTCAAAACTGCTGCCATCTTCGATTACTTCAGGAATATCCCCGAATTCTGAAACCGATTTCACTCGAATACCATGAGGCTCCAGCAGCGCATCAATTTCAGCTGCTTTCTTCACATTTCTACTGGCGAGAACAAGTAGTGGAAAATCATCAGATGGCATAAAACGAACTACCGGTTAACCGAAACGCGAACAGGGAAATCGCTATCACTCAGACACCATGCACAAAAATATCGAGATAAATAACCAGCATCATCAGCCCCAGGACAAAAAACATGCCGATATAGGTAGCTGCAATCAGAATTTTTTCGCTTGGTTTTTTACCCGTTATTCCTTCCCAGATCAGAAAGACCATATGGCCGCCATCAAGAACGGGAATTGGCAGGAAATTCAATACAGCCAGGTTGATACTTAGAAAACCCAGGAACAGCGAAAGATCCGCAAGCCCCTGCTGAGACACCTGATAGGCAACTTTGGCGATCCCAATTGGCCCGTGCAGTTCTTTTACCGATAAATTCTGAGTTACCAGATTTCGCAACGTCAGGTAAATATCAGTCATACTGTTTTTAGTATGATTGATTCCCATTGAAAAGGCCTCCGTGAGCGAACTTGCCTTCTGTTCGATGGAAAGCGGGTTCGTGCGGAAGCCCCTGATCGGTAAATACCACTCAGCAGCACGGTGTGGTTCAAGAGTAACGACACGCGGCTTTCCTTCCGCCTCAGAACTTTTGATCGTCAGTTTAACATGCCTGCGATTGGCCGTCTGCATTATCCAGAACGCATGAGCCCAATTCCGATTATTTTCATCCAACGCTATACTCAAACCTTCTTTTGCTTTGGCGTAGAGATCCGGCTTTGCCCCTTCGGGAAGAAACAGTTCTATATTTTCAATCTGGTCACCAGCTGCCAGTTTCCCTTCCGCCTGAGAGCCTTGTTCAACTTTAAGGACGGTCGGAATAATGTGAAACGCAATGCCGATTGAAGGAACTGAAAGCGGCGTATCAGGCAGCGAGGGGCGTTCAACCCAACCGGGACGATCTATCGGAGTGACTGTCAGATTGATCTCTTTCGCTCCAGAGCCTGACTCTTCACGAGTGACAACAATTTTTACGGACTGCCCATGACGATCTGCGAAAAACTCCGGCAATGTCAAAGGATTCAGGTCTTTACCGACATCAAGGCCAATTTCATTTTCTTCGATACGTACAATTTTATCCCCCGGCTTCAACCCTGCTTTCTCAGCGGGCGAGCCCACCTGAATCGCTTCGATCTGCCCAATATCCATCCATAACCCGAGTGTCCGAAATGTTTGAGGCGGAACCTTAATATCAACTTTTGTTGTTTCTTTTTTTCCTTTGGAGCGTTCTACAGTAAATGTTAATTCTTCCGAACGGAGTCGAGCCTGCATGTTTTGCAAGTCAGAGAAACCGTTCAACAGATGCCCGTTAATGGAGATAATTTTATCGTTTGGTTCCAACGCGGGGCTAGCTTTCTCCATCGAAGTCCCTACACCAATTACAGTACCTGCCTCAAATTCGGCCTTGCCAGGTAACTGCAAACCCTGTGTCGGTCCCACACCAATCTCCCGGCGAGTGCCGGTCATTGTCGGATAAACTTTCAAATCGAAAGTCGTTTTGCCATCACTGCGAACTCCTTCGAATTCCAGATATTCCGAAGACGTTAACGCGGTAGAAATAATAATATCCTTGAAGGAGCTCACGTTTCTGCCGTTAATTCTGGTCAGAGTATCCCCTTCCTGAAGCCCTGCTTTCCAGGCTGGTTTGCCGACAACAATTGTCCCCAGCTTTGAAGGCGAGACTTCGACACCCATTTTGAATGCAAAAGCAAAGAATATTAATCCGGTGATGACGTTCATAATCACGCCTGCAGAAATAATTGCCATTCGCTGCGGGACATTTTTGGCGATGTATGAACGAGGATCTTCTTCAATTTCCGCATCGACCATCTGCCCCGGATCTGCATCGTCCTGACCGAGCATTTTTACATACCCGCCAAATGGAATTAACGAAAGAGCGTATTCGGTTTCCCCCCATTTCCAGGAAAGCAGAATCGGACCAAACCCGATACTGAAGCGTTCCACATAAACATTACACCATTTAGCGACAGCAAAGTGCCCGAGTTCATGGAAGAAAATGACGAAGCCCAAACCAAGGGCGACAATCAGAATATTTTGAATACTGCTCAGGCTGATAGCCAGCACAAAAGCAGCGGTTAAGGTTGCCACAGAGTTGTCTCCTTGCGGGCCCATTGATCCTGGACCATTAAATCCTCGATTGTTGGTTTTGAGATAAATTCGTGCCGATCCAGTAACTCCCGGCACACACGCGCGATATCATAGAACGAAAGCTCCCTCTGAAGAAACCGCGAAACGGCAACTTCGTTGCAAGCATTCAAAACTGCTCCCGTTGTTCCCCCTCTTTGAGCTACGTCAAAACCGAGTTGCAGAGCGGGAAATCTTTCGAAATCGGGGGGTGTAAAATCAAGTGAAAACGCTTTCTTGAAGTCTGCCCTCGTCGCAACCTCTTTCCACCTCTGGGGATACGACAAGGCATACTGAATCGGCAAACGCATATCCGGTGGAGACATTTGCCCAACAACAGAACCATCAATAAATTCAACCATTGAATGCATAAACGACTGCTGATGAATCACCACTTCGATCTGGTCAGATTGTAGATCGAACAGCCATCGCGCTTCAATGATCTCAAGAGCCTTGTTCATCATTGTAGCAGAATCGATCGTAATTTTAGGCCCCATCTCCCAGGTGGGGTGCTTCATGGCCTCTTCGGGGGTCGCAATGGCGATTTCCTCCCGCGTTCTGGTACGAAACGGGCCACCACTGGAAGTTAAAATAATTTTGGAAACTTCCTGCTCCGCCCCTGCCTGCAGCGCCTGAAAAATGGCGCTATGTTCGCTATCAACAGGAAGTAGCTCTGCACCACTGTGCCTGGCTCGTTCCACAATAATCGGGCCTGCAACAACCATCGTCTCTTTATTGGCAATCGCCAGACGTTTACCGGCATCGACTGCTGCATAAGAACTCGCCAGTCCTGCTGCGCCTACAATGGCTGCGATAACGGTATCAATATCACTTGCCCTGGCGATTTGCGTTATTGCCTCTGCCCCAAATTGCAATTCCGTTTCTTGAGGGAACTGTGCAGTATCAACTTCATCACGAATATTTTCTTGTGCCAAAATCGCAACACGTGGCGAGAACTCTCTGCATATTTCCGCCAACTTCCGCCAGTCTCGATTGGCAGAAACAGCAACTACTTCCAAACGATCCCGATGCGCGCGAACAACATCCAGAGAACTGGTCCCGATCGATCCGGTTGCACCAAGAATGGCTAGTTTATTCATCGTGAGAAAGGCTTTTTATTTTGTAGAAAACAGTTAGTAGGTTCCGCTATTGCGGACCACCGCAGAAATATGGGGATCCACTTCTCACCGTGGTCCGCAATAGCGGACCCTACGCCAAAGCTGATTGGTTACTTAAAACAGGGGAATAGAAAACTGCAGGAATGGCTACGGTATCGATAACCAGCCAAGCGAAACTAGAAAGGAGTCCATTTTTGAAACGGTATCCAGATAGTCCTCTCTGTTTTTTCCGGCATTGAAAAAACCATGTTTTCTATCGGGATAGCCGTGCAGTTCGCATCGGTTGCCATGTTCTTTCATAATTTTCTGAAATCGCTCCGCATTTTCATAAGGAACTGTTGTATCTGCAGTGCCATGAAAGATGACCGTTGTTGGAGTTTTATCATTAATGTAATGAAGAGCGGAAAGTTCTTTGCATCTGGCTCCCAAACGTTTAAAGCCACCTTTCCAACCGGTTTCTGTTGTATCAAGAACAGGATTGAACAGGACCATTGCATCAGGAGTTGAGCGGATTTTTTTATTTTCGTCTTCCGCATCCAACCCGGCTATCAATGCCGTACTTGCAGCAACGTGCCCGCCCGCGGACCCGCCTCCTGCTGCGATGCGATTCGGATCGATATTCCACTGCTCGGCATGTTCACGAACCCAGCGGATTGCAGACTTGCCATCTTCGACGCATTCGAAAGGGGTCGTTTTGTGTTTATTTTTTATGCGGTATTCAGCAGAAAAAGCGACCATTCCCCGCTCTGCAAGATGCCTGCAATGTGGATAGAACTGAGTCGGTGCGCCTCCCACCCAGCCACCGCCGAAAAAGAAAACAATTGCAGCTCGTGGAGCCCCCTGCTTTACATTTTCGGGCAGAAAAATATTAATTTTCAAATCGCCCTGCGGTGTCGACTTGTAAACAACCGTCTTATCGGGCCGGGGCCGTTGCAACGTCTTCTGCTTTTTTTGACCGGCTTGAACTGGCAGCGTGAGTAGTGATAATATCAGAAACATTACGAACAACTTGCCCGGATGGTTGCTACTAATGCAGCACCTCGCCATGTTGGATACAGATTGACAATGTAATCGCCTGATTGAATTTGAACCTGCCTGACTGCCCATACCTGCCCCTTCGATGTTTCTATAGATCCCATTTAATCATTTTATCAACGACATTGCCTCTGTCTTGCATCGTAGCGAAGAAACAGGGATGATCCAAGCATATAGGCTTCTTCAGACTTTTTACTTCTTGAATAGTTACCATAAACAATGAATCCCCCGGCACGGCTGGTCTATCCTGACCGCCATCGCCAAATGAATACCTTTATAATTTTCGCAATATGCAAAGAAATTGGCTGTTAGTAGCATGGAAATTTCTATCCCCCAGTCCCAACACTTTCGGAATCTCATTGCAATCATCTTTGCGATGGTTGTTGGTGTTATCGTTGTGGGAACAATTGAATCAATTGGTCACACCATCTATCCACCTCCTGCGGATCTGGATATGAACGATGCTGCTCAGATGAAAAAGTATATCGCCGGGCTTCCTTTATCTGCGATGCTGTTTGTGATCGCAGCCTGGGCAGCGGGAATTTTCTGCGGATGTCTACTTGCAGGAGTGATGGGAGTTGCCCAGGGGGCATTCTGCTCTGTTGTTTACAGTATTATCTTCTGCTCGGTGGTAATGTTAATGCTCTTTCAGATCCCGTCCCCTGTCTGGTTCACCATTGCAGGCCTTGTTGTTCTTGGCCCCAGCGCGTTTGCAGGCTGGACTGTCTCTCAATCGATTCTTACACGTTTACATCGTACACAGAAAGATAAATAAATTATGAAGGCGTTTATTGCTTCAGGGCTCTTCTGTCTCCTTTTATCCGGACAACCTCTGCATGCAGCTGATGACTACATCCTTGGTCCCGATTCCTACCCGCAACAAGGTGTACCGAAAGGAAAAGTGACTCAACATAAATGGGAAACCAGCAAAGTTTTTGCCGGGACAACTCGTGATTACTGGATCTATGTTCCTGCACAATACAAAAAGGGAACACCAGCTTGCATAATGGTCTTTCAGGATGGCTGGGCATATTGTAATCCGAATGGACCGGTCCGCGCAACAAATGTTTTTGATAACCTGATTCATTCCGGGGAAATGCCCGTTACGATTGGGATCTTCATCAACCCGGGAGTCATCCCTTCAAAAAAATCAGGGAAAAAACCTTACAAAAACCGCAGCTTTGAATACGACACACTCAGCGGGGACTATGCCAGTT
>WFOZ01000998.1 GCA_015487825.1 Planctomycetaceae bacterium | reverse complement strand
GCTGCTCAGTGTTTAATCATAGATATGGGGGCGAGGCAGGAATACCCAATGGGAGTGAATCCCCGAAAATCGCAACTCAAGCCCAAACCACACATTGTGGTGACCTCACTTTATCCGGAAACTCTTTCAGGAACATTGGGCCTTGAATCGCAACAGGTGATCAGCCAAAGTGATCGCGACCATGGATTCCGCCATCGGGATAAATCGTGGCAGCAGACAGGGGTCGTGCCTCCCTTTTGTACTGATTGTTGCCTGCTCCCCTTTTTGATTGACTGTTGGCTGTTCTTTCGGCAGCGAGCTGGTTGGTTTAATCGCAGCTCGTAATACGATCGGCAACCCCGTCGAAATGCCGCCGAGCATTCCGCCGTGTCGGTTGGAAGCCGTGGTTATGTCTCCTGTTTTTTTGCCGGGAATAAATTGATCGTTGTTTTCACTTCCCTTTTGTGTCACACATCCAAACCCAATTCCATACTCAACACCAAGAACGGCAGGCAAACTGAAAAGAGCTTTGGCGAGATCAGCTTTCAGTTTATCGAAAACAGGTTCCCCCAATCCGGCCGGGAGACCGGTGGCAACAATCTCAGCCGCCCCGCCGATTGAATCCTGTTCTTTGCGAACTTTTTCGATAAGCGAAATCATCTTTTCAGCCGCGTTAATATCGGGACAACGAACAATATTCGGACTCCCATCGGGGAGCTGTTCCACCTGTTCCATCGTGATTGCAGCCGGGTCTTCGATGTTTGCTTTTATCTCTCCGACCTGCACAACATAACCAAGAACGCCGGCCCCACATTGTTGATGCAGAATTTTCTTCGCCACCACACCAGCGGCTACCCGGGCGGTTGTTTCCCGGGCTGAAGATCGACCGCCACCACGGTAGTCGCGGAATCCGTACTTGGCATCGAAACTGTAATCGGCGTGGCCAGGACGATAAATTTCCTTGATGTTGCCATAATCGCGGCTGCGCTGGTCTTCGTTACGAATTAAAATTGCCAGCGAAGTTCCCGTTGTTCTACCTTCAAAAACACCCGAAATAATTTCCGGTTGATCCGATTCGTTTCGCTGAGTCACAATTTTACTTTGCCCGGGTCTTCTGCGGTCAAGATCTTTTTGAAGATCCTCGACATTCAACTCGATCCCCGGAGGCACGCCATCAATAATGACAACATTACCTGGCCCGTGGCTTTCGCCAGCGGTAGTAATACGAAACAATTGTCCAAAACTGTTGCCTGCCATCAAAAAACTTTCTCAGCATTTAAGGAATCCCGCTGATTAAATCGGGCCATAACGATCCTGTAACACAGAGAATAGCATGCAACCCCCGTAACTTCTACGTTGCTCGAACTACGATTGGAGAATTGAAGCCCTAAATACCAGTTGCCAGTAACTGCATTAAAACTACCTGCTTCAAATAGTCTCATCTGTTGGTCGTACGAATTCCATTTTAATCCCTCCTACAATTCCTGCGGTGATGTTATAGAAAACCGCCATAATTACTCCCCCTATAAAACCGGCCGTGCCGTAAACCAGTGGTAGAATAATAACTGCACCGGCCCCAAGAAACATTGCTTCGAAACCACCCGCTCCCCCCGGATTCCCCAAGCCTACCAGCATCGCCAGAGCCGAAATAACAAGCCCAGCGATTAATGCCAGTAAACCGTAAAGGCAACCCAACATTTTCCCTGCCGACAATACATCAATATTCTTCAATACCATTTCATTTTCCTCTACTGTCAAAGATTATACAACGGGCACTCGGGCCCGAATGGGCATTCTGCACACTCGTTTCGTGGGTAGACAGAATACCAAAGATATGATCGATTCACTAACGAGCCAACCACACCATAGGTTCAGAAAAAACATGTATTCAGATCAACGAATACTGTTTTCTGAATTTATAAACCATTGGGCACTGGCTCATGGCTTCCCGCATAGACACATGAACCAGACGCCAATGCGTTGCAGTTGATTTGCCCATGTATAATCCGGGCTGACGGTTAGATTTGAAGAACCAGCCGACAAAATGGCGGGATCGACTTGACGCAAGGAAATTCTTGCAGACAATCGGGCAGACAGGAACGATGCTGTTCCATTTACTGATGAAAAATTAACCACGGACCAAGATTCATGGACTTTTCCCCCGCTGTTGCCTCGCTAAAACCCTCCGCCACAATTGCTGCTGCCACCAAAGCGAAAGAGCTTAAAGCCAGTGGCGTCGATGTTTACGAATTTACTTTGGGGGAACCGGACTTCATAACACCGCAGCATATTCGCGAAGCTGCGATTGAAGCAATGAATTCCGGCAAAACGCATTACACCCCTGCTGGTGGAG
>WFOZ01000997.1 GCA_015487825.1 Planctomycetaceae bacterium | reverse complement strand
TCTGTGAGCCGTGCAATATGAAAACCAAGCTTGATTTCAACAAGATATTCTCACTCCAACGCAACACGGCTCACAGAGCCGTGGCACACGAAACCGTTATTTCTCGCAACAGTTTCTCAACACGAAAACACCCTGACTTCCCCATTCCCCGAGTTATTTACCAGCCCTGCGCCAGGGTGGGCTGAATAGCTACATCGAGAAAAAAAAAGCACTTCCGATCAATTGATCGGAAGTGCTGCATCATTCAAATTCGAAGAATATCAATTTGATACTCTGAAGGTCTCAAATTATTTCCAGTTTTTAGGCTGCATGAACCACCACCAGCGATCTGTCTGGGGGCTGAATTTGAGTTGCCATTGTCCGTCATCCCATTCGAGAGTCGAACTTCGCCATCCCATAGGAACCTGTGGGTAAGGGTAGAATGGTCCGATGTAAGGGAATGCACTGGCTGAATACTGCTTCGGATAACTGACTGCAGCGGAGTTTGGATACGCTGCGTAAGTAGGCCAGGCATGGTTTGGCAGATAAGGCTGGTTGTAAACCGGGTTAACTGGTCCTGGTCCGCCATGTCCGTAAGATGGTCCGCCCATCATTGGTCCCGGTCCGGGTGGTGGTCCCATGGGGCCTGGTTGAGGAGCCATCGGTGGTGGTGCAACTGCACCAGGTTGTGGTTGGAAAGCAGCTGTCTGCATGACAGGAGGACCGGCCAAACCGAGCCGATTATCAACAGAATTGACTCCGGGAACCTGAGAAACAACGCGAGTTACGTGATCCCGCTGTTCTTTACTTCCGACGCTTCCGTTGAGGGAGGCGATGCCGTTTTTGTAGTTGATTGAAATATCGTAACCGGAAAGGCCTGTGCTTCGCAGAGATTCTGCAATAGAGTTGGCAACCTGCTGGTTACTTGGCTTGCTGACTGGCTGCTGTCCGCCGACCTGCTGAATCGGGGAAGCAATCGGAGTCATTTCAGGAGCCTGGAAAGCTGCCTGTTCAACCTTCGGTGCAGGTGATTGCGTTGGTTGCTTAAAGTTAGTCTGGACAATTGCCTGATCAGCATCCGGTGAAATTAACCCCAGTCGGTTATCCACTTTCCTGACGCTGGCAATCTGCCTGACAACCTGCTCGGCAACTGCTTTCTGACGGGAATCCTGAATCATTCCTGTTAGAGTTGCAACACCTTGCTTGTATTCAATGTTAATGTCGTAGCCGGTCAGCCGGGCTTTTCTGAGTGCTCCTGCAATCTGCTCAGCAACCTTCTGGTTTGACTGAGTTTCCGCTGGAGCTTCATTTTTAGCCGAACTGGATGACCTGAATGGATTGGGCAGGCTGAAAGGGCCTTTTGCCATCACCAAATTCGGAGACATGGCGAGGATCCCCAATGTCAGGATCCACTTACTGTTAATGGGCATTGGGTTGTTACCTCCGTGTCTGAATGCCTCTCTCCCTCAGGGGAGCTGCTTCTTCTCACATCTGATGAGAAGTTCGAATTGAATGATGCGTACCTGGTTTAATAGTGATAAGAACCAACTAATAAACCAGAAAATTCGCCGCCGTTGATTTCGTCATGAAAGACGGCGAAGTTGTCAGGCGTCCTGCCTGACAGTAATCTCAGCTCAACCAAAATAAGTTGCAGGCTCAATCAATAAATTGACACAAGACCCGCGGAATGGTGTCGCTGATTCTTATGATCGGTTGTTTTGGTCCGGTTAAACAATTTATTCTGATTATTTCGGCAGTTTTTCGGGGGAGTTGTCCAAAAATATCTCCAGAGGAAGCCGCCTAGTACCCAAAAGAACAGGTATCGTTAGTTGATTATCGGAATATCGAGTTGAAATCAGTGGGTATTCGTAACATTTGCATTACTGAGTAGCCCGATTCAGTGGCATCAAGCGGCTGAAAGAGCTATCCTCCGCGTTAGATATTGAAATGAGCCCGAAAACCACTATTCATACGTGTTTGTCAATTGGGAATTGCAATCACATCTTATGATAGAGAGTGGACCCGGCTCAGATGTTCAGGTTCCCGTTTATTATAAATGTGCTAAGTGCTGTCTACATAAGGTGAAATAGAAATGCCTCGGAAGCTTCCCAGTCGACAAGAGTTACGAAAACAAGCTGAAGCAGCTGAGGCTGCGGGAATTGATGAGGAATCCCCGAAAAAGAAGGTCAAAAAGAAGAAAAAAGCGGCCAAAAAGAGAGCAACCAGGAAGGTTAAAGACGCTGTCCCGGAACGAAAGCGGCTTATCTGGGTTATTTATACAGCGACTTTGCGGGAAGAGGCCCGCTTCCCTTACGATCAGCGGAAAGAGGCTGAGGAAAAACTGGCTCAACTGCTCGCCAAGGGGAAACGAACCTATTTCATGCAACCGGTCAAAGAATTGATTTCCGGAGAAGCTGTCCCTGTTGCTGTTGAAGAGCTGGAGGAGAGCGAACCAGCCAAGGTTTCAAGCGAGGATCAAGATTCGCTCGAAGAGACAGAAGAGGAAGACGAAGAGGAGTAAACTCCGATTTGCTTCGAGTGCTCTCTGGCATTGCTGCATGGCTTTGAAAGCAGTTTCGAACGGACATGTTTGAGATTGGCCCAGCACGGCTGGTTCATTCTGATAGCCGTAACCAAATCGATACCTTTGAAATTTGCGAAAGCCGCAAAAGAATTGAGCGTTAGTAATACAAGTCGTATAATATCCAGTGTTGAGTTAGTGGTATAGAATTGTCGGCTCCGCCGTGCGGACCGAAATTGATGTTCTGATAGATTTATCCTTGGGAGAAACCCCGTGTTGAAGCGTGTTTTGGTGACTGACAACCTCTCTACTGCCGGCTTGAAAGTTTTGGAGGAAAATCCGGAAATTGAACTGGTGATCAAGACTGATCCCAAATTAACAGTCGAGCAACTACGTGAGGAACTGCAGGAAGCGGACGGAATTGTTATTCGCTCCGGAACGCGGCTGACTGAAGAAGTTCTTGAAGGCCAGACTCGCCTGAAGGCGATTGTACGAGCCGGTGTTGGTGTTGATAATATCGATATTCCCTCTGCCACAAGGCAGGGGATCGTTGTGATGAATACACCGGGCGGAAATACCGTCAGTACCGCAGAGCATACCATTGCGATGATGATGGCACTGTCTCGAAATATCGCACCGGCTGGTGCGAGCATGCGGGAAGGGAAGTGGGAACGCAAACTGTTTACCGGCACCCAACTGGCAGGGAAAACCCTTGGTGTAGTTGGTTTGGGACGAGTGGGGATAGGCGTTGCCCAGCGTGCCCAGGCACTGGAAATGCGAGTACTGGGTTATGACCCGTTCATTTCATCCGAGCGTGCCAATGAATTCGGAATTGAGCTTTATCGAGATATCGATGAGCTGATTCCGCACTGTCAATATTTAACCGTTCACACACCACTTACAGATGAAACCCGTGGTGTGATTAACGCAGAGCGTATCGCCAAAATGCCCAAAGGAGTTCGAATTATCAACTGTGCCCGAGGTGGGATCGTTGATGAAAATGACTTGGCTGATGCAGTTGAATCAGGACATGTTGCCGGAGCAGCTCTGGACGTTTTTACGAAAGAACCACCTGCAGAGGACTTCAAACTAACAAAACTTCCCGGCGTACTTGCAACTCCACATCTGGGAGCTTCCACCGATGAAGCCCAGGAACTGGTAGCCGTTGAGGCAAGCGATATTATTGCCGGCTTTCTGACACGCAACGAAGTACGTCACGCGATCAACATGGCTCCGGTTTCTGCTTCTGAAATGGAAGGAATGAAGAAGTATATCGATCTGGCCTACCGACTCGGCTTGACCCTTGCCCAACAGACGCATGGCGAAGGAATTAAATCTGCAGAGATCAGCTACCGGGGTGATGCGGCAAGCAAGCACACACGATTGCTGACTTCTTCGTTTGCCTCCGGACTACTCTCTTCTGCACTGGGAGATCGTATTAACATCGTTAATGCCAACATGCTGGCTGAAGAACGTGGCGTAACGATCAGTGAACAGACTTCAAAAGAAGCCGGCGATTTCTCCACAATGATCGCAGCGAAAGTTGTTACCGATAACCGAACTCTGAAGGTTGCGGGAACGATGTTCGGGCATGAATACCTGCGTATGGTGCAACTGGATGATTTCCAACTGGATGCCTATCTGGATGGTTGTCTGCTCATCTACCGACATCGCGATGTCCCCGGTCTGATCGGTTTTATTGGATCCATTTGCGGAAAGAACAACCTGAATATCGCACACATGTCGTTAGGGCGATCGCAAAAAGAGCCGGGTGGCGACTCTGTAGCGGTTATCAACCTTGATGCGAAACCATCAGACGAAGTCCTTGAAGAGATTCGTAATCATGCAGAAGTAACGGGAGTTGACATTGTCCAACTGCCGCAAGCGGGGGCTCCGTTGCCTTGGCTTGGCCTGTAAAAGTTAACTGTTTCCAGAGAAAGCTCGGTTTCCCAGAAGGAGCCGGGCTTTTTTCATTGGAGAATATAATGACTGCTGTCTGAACAGAATATTCTTATTTATTGTGAAACCTGTGTTCTCAATCAGAAGTAGTAGAAGGCACAGACTGAGTTGTTCCTGAAACCTGAAGGAAATATATCCGCATGTTTACCTGCCGCCAATCCCCATTTCGTATGTTTTTGCTGATTCTGGGACTGCTGCTTACTTCCCCTGCCCTGACCCGGGCAGAAGTTGAACCTCTGAAATTACTGCCGGGCTCAACTTATTTATATGCTGAAATTGCAGACCCTCCTGCAATCCTGGATGGTTTGCTCGAGCATCCGGTAACAAAGCGATTGCAACAGGAAGACGTCTATCAGGAAATATTGAAGGCTCCGGAGTTTTCAGAATTCCTGATGATTCTCGGCTTTGTCGAAAAGAAACTGGGGATGGAGTGGGACGAAGCCCTGAAAGCTTTGACTGCAGGGGGAATAACAGTTGCATTTGATGCCCAATCTGAAGGGGCAGCGCTTTTTCTTAAGGCAAAAGACGAACAGAGCCTGAAGAAAATAGTGGAAACAATGATGGAACTGGCCCGTCAGGATGCAGAAGATAATAACCGCGATGATCCTTACGAAGTTGATGAGTATCGCGGTATCACAATCTACGGTGTGGAAAATGGTGGCTTTGCCGTGATTGAAAACTGTTTCATGTTTGCTTCAAACGAAAAAATAGGGATGACTTTGCTGGACAGGATACTCGATGAAAATTATCGGGATTCCCTGGCTGAGAATGAAAAGTTTCAGCAGGCCAGAAGCAGTAAAAAAAGAACTGACGCCGGCTGGTTGTACGCTGACCTGAAAATGATTCGTGATGCGGGAGTCGCCAAAAAACTGTTTGCCGGTAACTCCGGTAATCCAATCGGTGAAATCCTGGTGGGAGGAATTCTGGATGTGTTGAAAGAAACTTCCTACGTGACAGCGTCGCTTTCAGGGGCAGGTCAGTCTGCCCAATTGCGTATTTCAATTCCTTTTGAACAAAGTTGGGTTTCAGAAGCTCGCGAACATTATTTCGGGCCACGGGGAACCGGCCAGGCAAGAGAAATCCCGGATGTTCCTGACGTGTTGTTTGCAACTTCTGCCTACCGTAATTTTTCCGAAATGTGGCTGCGGGCGGGGGATCTTTTTAATGAAAATATCAACGACAAATTTGCTGAAGCAGACAGTACCTTAACAACACTCTTTTCCGGCAAAGACTTCGGCGAAGATATTCTGGGGGCAATTTCGCCGGAAATCCTCTTCATTTCAACTCGCCAGGAGTTCCCGCAAGATCGACCTGCACCTGCACTGAAACTTCCTGCCTTTGCCGTTGTTGCAGAAATGAGAGAGCCGGAAACAACGTCCCGTGAATTTCGCAGGATTTTCCAAAGCCTGATCGGCTTTTTCAATGTTGTCGGAAGTATGAATGGTCAGCCTCAGCTGGAACTTGATATGGATAAATTCGAGGATGGCGAGTTGGTCTCTGCAACATTCGTCCCTTTGGCAGGGGAAGAGGATAAAGATCCGGCGAGGATCAACTTCAATTTTTCGCCAACAGTCGCATTCTCAGGCAATCGTGTCATTATTGCTTCGACAACCGGCCTGGCTCGAAATCTGATCTCGGCCAAAAAATCTGAAAAGCATAATTCCGAAAAAATTGTCAATACCACTGCCCTGCTTTCAGCACCGGTTCTGAAAGCGGTTTTGGAAGATAATCTTTCTCAGTTAATTTCAAATAATATGCTGGAGGAAGGCAATACACGCGAAGAAGCAGAAAATGAAATCGGAATCCTGCTTAAACTACTCAGCTATTTCCATTCAGCATCACTGTCGCTGGAAACATCACAAGGCCTGTTAAGCCTTCAAGTCGATCTGGAAGTTTCAGAGTAAACAGGCGGGATGCAATGTGACAAAGCAGGTCAGGCATTATCTGGCATGCGGATGAGGCATTGAATATTGTTTAACCCCTAGTTCGCCATCATTGCGATATTAAGATATCGCCTGATCCCTCGTTTGATTCCGTAGAGAGTAATACCCATGAACCATCTTGGTACAGTTGATCCGCAGTGGGCGTGGAGTCCTTATGAGCCGGGTTCCGGAAATGGTTGGAGCCAAAAACAATGGACACATCTGTCCCGGCGGGCAGGGCTTGGCGCAGCCGAAGATGAACTGAAACAATACGCAAAGTTCTCACCAGCGGATCTGGCGCATCATCTGGTCACCAATCGCAGCGAAACAGAAGCGGAACTGCGGGAATACAAAGACCTCGCGCAATCGGTTTTGGCTACAGGAGATGCCAGGAATCTTACTTCACGCTGGATTCATCGTTTACTGAATTCCCCGGACCAATTGCAGGAGAAAACAACTCTGTTCTGGCACGGTCACTTTGCGACCAGCGCAGATAAAGTAACTGACCCGATCTTAATGCTTCAGCAAAATGAACTGCTGAGAAAGTACGCTTTGGGAGATTTTGGGAAATTACTACATGAAATATCCCGCGATCCCGCAATGCTGATTTATCTCGATTCGGTAACTAATCGAAAAAACCATCCAAATGAAAACTTTGCCCGGGAAATTATGGAACTGTTCTGCCTGGGCGAAGGGAATTATACCGAGAAAGATATTCGTGAGCTGGCAAAATGTTTTACCGGCTGGGAAATCAAACAGAGGCGTTATCGATTCAACAAGTATCAGCACGATTATGGATCAAAAACGCTCTTCGGAAAAAGTGGCGAATTTTCGGGCGATGAGGGAGTCGATATCGTTTTGCAGCAGGCAGCAGGACCGGAATTTATTGTCTCGAAACTGATGCGATTTTTCCTTTTTGACGAACCGGCTGCTCCTGAAGCCTTAGTGAAGCCGTTGGCGAAACAATTACGGGAAAACGATTGGCAGATCGGTCCGGTGATCGAAATGATGCTTTCCAGTAATCTGTTTTATTCTGAGCATGTGGTTGCACAAAAAGTCCGCTCACCAATTGAATTCAGTCTCGGATTTCTCCGCAGTCTGGAAGGAACAACCAACCTTCTTGAACTGACAACCGATTTGAATGATTTGGGGCAGACGCTGTTTTTCCCACCTAATGTTAAAGGATGGGATGGAGGCCTGTCTCTTATACACAT
>WFOZ01000996.1 GCA_015487825.1 Planctomycetaceae bacterium | reverse complement strand
GTGAAGACGTAAACCTTACAACTCTGAGGATTCTGACGTTCCCGTGATGAAGTTTATACCGATTTTTCCAATTCGAACATGCGAGTATCTACTTACTTTTTATTGCCCGAAAGAAAGTTCCTCCATCGCCTAATTATCTCAGGATTTCTTGCGAAAAACATCTTCAGACTTAATCGGCTTGGACAACTTCACAGTCGCCTTTTTCAGAGTAAAGCGGCCTCCTCGTAAAGGCAGCACCTGCATTCGAATTTTTGCATTTTCCGGCAGGAAGGATATATCTGATGTGGCAACGGTAACTTTTACTTTTTTTTCCAGCATTAGAAAAGGCCCACGTGAAGCTTCTCGTAAAGCGACTAACTCATAATCCGGAAAATCCTCATCGGCCTGATTGGCGATGATGGTTCCCGAAACAAGATAGGCATTTTGACTTTGACCGGATTTAACCGGAGCCTTTGAAATGCCGCCACGCCTGGATATTTTTTTCCCCGATGAAACGAAAAAGACAGTGACAGCAGAAAGATAAATCCTTTTATTTGTTAATACCCCCTGCCCTTGAATAAATTGGCCCTTGGCGATGAAACCTTTGTCTCCAGGAGCCTGAATTTGAAAATCAACTTTAGGGGTAATCGAAATTTCGTACTCTCCCCCCTGGTCATCTTCAATTGTCATTTTGGTCAAACGCCCTTTTTGGGTGACGTTCTTGATGACCCCCGTTTTAGTTTCGAGATTATCCTGTGCAATCAGGGAAACGGGAGTGACTAATAAAATGGCCAGTACCAGATACCGACCGGAAAATATTCTGCAAGATATCATCTTTTGAAGCCCCTTTTTATTATTTGACAGGAGTTAAATGGATAATCTCAAACTGGCCGCGACAGATCCTGATTGAAACTCTTGGACACGCTTATAACGGCAACTAAAGCCTCACCGCCAACTTAGCAATATCCAATTAACCTACTGCTTCTCCAATTCTTTAAGTCGCCGATCAAGAGTCGCCATCGTCTCATTCAGCGTATATTCCAGATAGTCATCCTGATCATAAATTAAAGACTGCGTAGCTACGTCCAGTGCGGCAGAAACATCTTTTCCTTTGAAGAAACTCAATGCCCGCACTGCTTCGAGCCGTACGCGGGGATGTTCGTCATTCACCTGCTGTTCCAGAAGTTCGAGTGGTTTTTTCACCTGATCCCGCCAATAGCATAGTACTCGAGTTGCTGCGGCTCTTGCACGAGGTTCTTTTGATTTCAGAACCGACTTCAGCAATTTCTCATCAATCACATTATGCTGCTGATGAACCCAGAGTGCTTCCAGTTGCAGTTTCGCAAAATCAGAACCTGAAGGATCAAGGCTCTTCAACCAAGTGTTCACACCGGCAATAACTTTCCCGGTATCACGAGTTCGCAGCGCCAGACGAACTCTATAACGTGTTCTTTGCTCGTAAGTATTCAACAACGATAACAATTCAGGAATCGTCTGCTTATCGATAACAACAGGCGTAACCAACGGATTGTTTTTGTAGCGAACTCTCCAGATACGACCATGTTTGGCATCACGATTCGGATCACGAACCGAATGCTGCATATGTCCTACAAGAGGATTGAACCAATCCAGGATGTAAAGTGCCCCATCAGGTCCAAACTGCAGATCAATCGGACGATAATTTCGATCAGATGACTGCATAAGAGGTTCAACCGGATCGGCATGAAATCCTGAACCTTCATCCTTCATCCGGTACTCCAACGTTCCTTGAAAACCAATGCAGTTATTAAGCAGGTAATCTCCTTGCGTTTCTTTCGGAAAGTTGCGACTCGAAACAAACTCGCAACTCGCCGTGGGACGCCATTGTTTTTTAAGAAACTGCTTCATTCGGCCATGCTTGTTCGGGTAATCAACCTGCCCGGAAAAGGCAGCAGCAAAATAATTAAAACCGGGAGAAGCATCTGCCACAAAATCCTGACCCCAATCATCGAAAGTATGCCCCCAGGGATTGGAAAACGGATAGGACACAAACACTTCAAACTTCTCTGTTCTTGGTTCGTACCGAAAAACGCCGGCATTGACACATCGCTGCGGTCCATAAGGTGTTTCCACCTGAGTATGATGGAATGTCCCTTCCTGAAAATAGAGTCCTCCGCCCGGCCCCCAGGTGAAGGCGGAAATCGAGTGATGCGAATCGGCTGAATCGAAACCATGCAACACTATTTCTTTTTCGTCCGCGACGTCATCTCCATCGGTATCTTTCAGAAAAACGAGATTGGGCTGCTGAGCGACATAAACTCCCCCATCTCCCAGCTCAAAGCCGGTCGGCAAATGTAAACCGTCTGCAAAAATCGTTTGCTTATCGGCTTTGCCATCGCCATCGGTATCTTCAAGGATCAGCAATTTATCATGCACTGGCTCGCCGGGTAAATACATCGGATAGGTCGACATGGTACAAACCCACAAGCGCCCTTTGTCATCAAATGTCAGTTTGCAGGGATTTTCCAATTCAGGGAATTCCCGTTCAGAAGCAAACAGATTCACTTCATACCCTTCAGGCAGCTTAAATGTCTTGAGCGTTTCTTCCGGTGAGGTAATTTTAATTTCAAAGGTGATGTTCGTTTCAATTTTCGCAAACTCGCCGGTGTTGCTGTCATCGATTTTTTCTGGAACCGTTCGCCCCTGAGCAGCCGCCCAAATTCGTCGATCCCGGTTCGCAATCATCTTGCGCAGCTTGGCGAACTCAGCAGGGAAGTTAACCACGCCAAACGGTTCTTTACGCCCCCCATAAATGTAATATCCATTTACTGCCCTGTAGTCGTACCAATATTGAAGCGATTTTTCTGCAACTTCTTTGCGCAGTTGTTCCAGATCACACTTCACAGCCGATTTTTCTTTACCGAAAATACGATCCATCAGCACCGGTGCAAGACGCTTGTATCCATCGTTTGTCAGATGCACTCCATTAAACGTCATAGGTCGCTTTGCGGCATTCATCATTCTTAACGTAGGACGAAAAACATCTACAAAGCCAACTCCCATTTCCTTTGCAATCTGCCTGGTCGCTTCCGTATAGAGTTCCAGATTATCATTATTTAGCTTTCCGATAGACAGTTTACGAGCCGAGAGATTTTCGTTCGCGATGGGAGAAATGAGCAATACACGAGCAGGAGTTTTACCATTGTATTTCGTTGTTGACCAGGTTTTTACTTCTGAACGCAAGTCACTTTTGTATTTCTCCAAACTTGCAGGACCTGCAAAGGATTCATTAAATCCGAAACAGGCAATAATCACATCCGGCTTCATCGCTTCGAGAGTATGGCCATGATCATTGAAGTCTTTGGAACGCGGACGCAGCTTCAGTTCATCTGCAGACCACCCCATATTCCGTACCACAAGCTCATGCCTGGGAAAGCGGGCGTGAAGCAACGTTTCAAAATGATTGGCGTGCTGCATCCGCTCGATAAATGTATTACCTATCAGAAGCACTTTATCATGAGGTTTCAATTGCAGTTCTGCCCCCTGCAGCGATGGGGAATTTAAGCAAGCCGATAAAACCAACAATACAAACAGTAATATTCTCATAATTAACCCTGAAACCCGATTCTAAACATAATACAATTAGTCCGATACACAATTGTCCCAAATACGATTACATATCGCAACCGTTGAGGTTTGTCCAACTTTTCAGGGTTCTTCGCAGAACCTAACCCGGCGTAGCCGGAACCAAACAGGGATTAAAACCACGAAAGAAGAGACAATTATTCGTTTAATGGCAATCAGGGTAGCCCGACCACTTTTAGTGGTTGGGTGCCGCC
>WFOZ01000995.1 GCA_015487825.1 Planctomycetaceae bacterium | reverse complement strand
TTTCTCCGGCGGTTGAGGGACGATCTCAAAATTAACCAGACTTTTGCAGCCGTGCCGAACGCTGGTGCCGATACAATCGTTGCCGGTGTCTCCTCCACCGATAACGATCACATGCTTATCTTTTGCAGAAATATAATTTCCATCCTGCAGTTCAGAATCGAGCAGACTCTTTGTATTGCCATGCAGAAATTCCATCGCCATGTGAATCCCGTTCAAATTTCGACCGGGAGTGTTGGCAAAGAAATCATTTGGAACTGTTGACCCGACGGCCAGAATAATCGCATCAAACCGGCTTCTCAATTCTTCTGCAGAAATATCTTTACCAATTTCGGTGTTGGTAACAAATTCGATTCCTTCTTCCTTCAGCAGAGTCAGCCGGCGTTCGACAATCTCTTTTTCCAGTTTCATATTTGGGATTCCGTACATAAGCAGTCCGCCCAGTCGGTCGTCTCGTTCGTAAACGGTGCAACTGTGCCCCGCCTGATTCAACTGTGCAGCCGCAGCTAACCCTGCGGGACCGGAACCAACAATCGCTACTTTTTTACCGGTTCGGCTTTTGGGTGGCTTGGGAGCAACAAGTCCTTCATCAAAGCCGCGGTCAATAATCGAGCGTTCCATGTTTTTAATTGTTACGGGCGGTTCGTGAATCCCCAGCACGCAGGAACCTTCACACGGCGCAGGACAGACCCGTCCGGTAAACTCCGGGAAATTGTTTGTTTTATGCAGACGGTCGAGTGCTTCTTCCCACAGGCCGTGATAAATCAGATCGTTCCATTCCGGGATCAGATTATTGACCGGGCACCCCGCAGCCATATTGCCCATGATGCCGCCGGTATGACAAAATGGAACTCCGCAATCCATACAGCGCGCTCCTTGTTGTTGAAGTTCAACAACCGGAAGTTGCACCGCGAACTCGTTCCAGTTTCCAATACGTTCTTCAGGGGCAAGTTCTGAAGGAGTGTGCCTGGTATATTCTTTGAATCCGGTTGGCTTTCCCATAGTTTTTCTCAATTATCTGCAAACATCATCCAAATTGTTAAATCTGAAATTCGAATATCAAAATCCGAAATAAATTAAAAATGTAAAATTCACCCAATAATATTTCAGACGACCCGGCTCACTGCGAGTTACCCGGGGTAAACACTCTCGGTTCGCCTGTAGTTTACACAACCGCTGCGGCTTCTTTCTTACTCTCTTTTTCTTTCGCCAGTTCAGCCAGGGCAATTTTGTAATCGATCGGCATTACTTTGACGAAATTACTGAGATTGTTATCCCAGTCAGATAAAATCTCGTTAGCGATTTTAGAACCTGTGAATTGCTGATGATTTTCAATATACATCTTTAATTCAGCTGCTTCTTCTGCCGATTCCACCTGCTCTAATTCAACAAGATCCAAACTGCAATTCGGCAGCAATTCATCTTTGGGTTGATAAATGTAAGCAATTCCCCCCGACATTCCTGCAGCAAAGTTGCGGCCTGTTTTGCCAAGGATGATTGCCTTGCCTCCGGTCATGTATTCACAACCGTGGTCCCCCACTCCTTCTACAACCGCGACAGCGCCGGAGTTCCTTACACAGAAACGCTCGGCTGCAACCCCGCGTAAATAAACTTCGCCAGAGGTTGCACCGTACAGGCAGACATTTCCTGCAACAATGTTATCCATTGGTTTGAAGGTTGATTCTGCCGGAGGAGAAACGATAATCCGTCCGCCGCATAATCCTTTACCAACATAATCGTTAGCATCTCCTTCGACTTCAATCGTAATCCCGGACGTCATCCACGCGCCGAGTGATTGCCCTGCAGATCCCTTGCATTTGATGTAGATTGAATCTTCGGGCAATCCGTTCGGTCCCCATTTTTTGGAAACTTCGTGGCTGAGTGTTGTGCCAAATGCCCGGTCGATGTTGCGGATTTCCATTTCCAATCGGACCGGTTGTCCGTTTTCAATGGCTGGCTTGCATTTGGGAATGAGCGTTGTTTGGTCTATCGATTGTTCCAGACCATGGTTCTGGTCTTGAGCACAATAGGTTCCCGCATCAGGATACAACGTTTTCGGCATTGCCAGAACTGCAGAAAGATCCAGATTCTTTGCTTTCCAATGATCAATATCATCGTTAAATTCGAGGCGATCACTTTGCCCGCACATTTCGTTGATTGTGCGGAATCCTAACATCGCCATCTGTTTGCGAGTATCTTCTGCAACCATATAAAGGTAATTGACGAGGTCATCAGGCATCCCGGAGAATTTCTTACGCAGTTCAGGATCTTGCGTTGCGATACCAGCCGGGCAGGTATTGAGATGGCATTTTCGCATCATGATGCACCCCAATGCAATCAGTGGTGCGGTTGCAAACCCGAACTCTTCTGCACCGAGCATGCAGGCTATTGCAACATCCCGACCGGTTTTTAACTGACCATCTGTCTGCAGGCAAACCCGGCTGCGAAGATCGTTCATCACGAGCGTTTTGTGGGTTTCTGCAATTCCCAACTCCCAGGGCAAGCCTGCATGCTTAATGCTTGTCAGTGGCGAAGCCCCTGTGCCGCCGTTGTCTCCGGAAATAAGAATGTTGTCCGCATGCCCTTTGGCAACACCGGATGCAATGGTTCCAACGCCAACTTCTGAGACCAGTTTGACGGAAATTCTCGCTGTCGGATTCGCATTTTTCAAATCGAAAATCAGTTGAGCCAAATCTTCAATCGAATAAATATC
>WFOZ01000994.1 GCA_015487825.1 Planctomycetaceae bacterium | reverse complement strand
GTCAACCGCAGTTCGCTGTTTCCTCCTATTCGTTTTGGCAATTCAGAAATAAAAATTTAAGATCTTTGGAAATCTGCATCGATCTGGCTGCAGAATGGGGATTCGATGGATTCGAAATCCTGGAACGCCAGATGACCGGTACCGATAACGCAACGTTACAGAAAATCAAACAACGTGCTTTTGTGAACGGGCTCGATCTGTGTGGGTTCTCGACACATCAGGGCTGGGTGAATCCGAATGCTGAAATTCGTAAACGAAACACCGAAAAGACAATTCGCTCTATTGAGCTGGCCTACAAACTGGGTATTCCGACCATGCGAGTTAACACGGGCACTTGGGGGACAAGTAAAAATTTTGACGACCTGATGGCTCATCGCGGCATCGAGCCACCCGTAAAGGGATACACCGAAGAAGATGCTTTCGCCTGGGTCATCGAAGGACTAAGCGATTCCCTGCCAACAGCGGAAAAGTGTGGCGTCACGTTGGGATTGGAAAACCACTGGGGACTGGGGCGAACTCCTGAAGGCGTGATGAGAATTGTCAACGCCATTAATTCGCCCTGGTTGAAAACAACACTTGACACGGGCAACTTTTTGGAAGATCCGTACGATCGTCTCGAAATCATGGCGGATGATGCGGTGCTCGTGCAGGCCAAAACCTACTACGGCGGCGGCTTGTGGTACACACTCGATCTCGATTACCCGCGCATCGCCCAACTGCTGCAAAAGCACAACTATCGTGGTTATGTCTCCCTCGAATTCGAAGGTAAAGAAAACCCACGAACCGCCATACCCAAAAGCCTGGCAATGTTGAAAAAAGCCTTCTCTTGAAATTATCATGCCACAGCCTGGGTAATGAATATTTCAGTTTTATTCGGTTTTATAGAGCTCACATATCACATAATTGACTTCTTAAAGGTCATGAAGCACACAATTTCGAATGAGCCATATTTCAAAACAAACATCGTGAAAGTTTTTTGATGAAAAAGATACTGGGTATTCTGGCTTTGTTAGTCGTGGTTTGCGTTTTCACTGCGATCAGCAATCCGACTTTTTTGAAGCCGACGAATATCGAACAATTACTGCATCGCACGTCGCTGTTCGGGATTATTTCTCTCGGGGCTGCTTTTGTCATTATCACCAGTGGGATCGATCTTTCGATCGGTTCGGTTATTGGATTAACCGGGGCCGTTCTGCCGATGCTGCTGGTGAAATACGAATGGTCGGTCTTTCCTGCTTTGGGGGTGGTTGCGTTCATCGCGATTGCAATTGGTTTCAGTCACGGGCTTCTTATCACCAAATTAAAATTACAGCCGTTTGTGGTTACATTATGCGGACTTCTGCTTTACCGGGGACTGGCGCGATATGTCACAGAAGATCGTAATCAGCGCTTCGGATCCGGCTATGAAACATTGAAGTGGTTTGTAAAAGCGAAAATTGATATCGGTTTGTCGGTTGATATCCCGGTACCGCTGTTTATTTTTCTGGGATTGGCAATTCTGAGCTGGATTCTTCTGAACAGAATGGTCTGGGGAAGGCATCTGCTTGCCCTGGGGCGAAATGAACAGGCGGCTCGTTTTAGCGGGATTGCTACCGACCGCCTGGTGATCATGGCGTATGTGATTTGTGCCTGCCTGGCGGGGTTGGGAGGAATCATGTTCGCCCTTGATCAGAATACGGTGCAGCCTTCTGCTCACGGGAATTTTTATGAACTATACGCCATTGCCGCCGCGGTTCTGGGTGGGTGCAGTCTTCGCGGTGGAGAAGGGAGCATCGTTGGTGTTGCGATTGGTGCGGCACTAATGCGTGTTTTGTATAATGCGATCAACTTACTCGGCATTCGATCGGAACTGGAATTTGCGATCATCGGCATCGTTATTCTGGGGGGCGTCATCACCGATGAACTTGTGAAAAGATTTGCCGCCACGCAACGCCTCAAAGCAGCGAGGAAAGCATGACAGAACCAATTGAAGAAAGCAGCGACGATGCCCCGGATTTGCAGTCACAAGAAGATTCCGCTCCGCATGCGCCTGCTGTCTTAACCAATAAGTCTCACAGCAAGCGGCTCAAACGGCTGCTTCTGTTTCTGCTTTCTATTTATGTAGGTCTCTGTCTAATGTTGATGCTGATTCAACGCAAGTTGATTTATTTCCCAACTCGTGAAGCCTCGCTGGTTCCTGCCAGTTTGCAGCTGCCTGTGGAACGGTTTCATCAGATTTCTCTCAAGTCGACTGATGGCCTAACTCTGCACGGCTGGCATGTGTTACCGCCGGGACGCTCTGCGCTGGATGAAAAAGAACGCAAATGGGAACTGGAACTCGGGCGTCCGGTCATTTTGTTCTTTCCGGGCAACGCAGGGCATCGTGGATACCGTAGTGCAGAATTGGAGCAGCTCAGCCGACTGAACGCCGATCTTTTTCTGATCGATTACCGCGGCTATGGCGATAACACCGGCGTCCCGTCGGAAGAAAATTTCGCGAAAGATGCACGCTCCGTCTGGAACCATCTTGTCGAAAGTGAAGGAGTTTCGCCGGATCGAATTCTGTTACTGGGCGAATCGTTGGGAGGGGGTGTCGCGGTTACACTCGCCAACAAACTGATTCAGGAAGGTGTTGAACCGGGCGGTTTATTTTTGAAGACGACTTTTTCATCGCTGGTCGATGTCGCTTATTCACATTATCCGTGGGTGCCTTGCGGTTTACTGATGACCGAACGATATCCTTCGGCTGATCACATCGTTCAGGTGACCTGCCCGATTTCGATATTGCACGGTATTAACGATGAAATCGTCCCGTTCGAACTCGCCCAACGACTTTTTGAAGCCGCCCCGCAGGAATCGAGTTCAGATTTCCCGAAAACATTCATCGAACTTCCTGTTGCCACCCATAACGACGTTCTGCAGGCAGATGGCAAAGCCTATCTGGAATCAGTCGCTGCCATGTTGCAGTTAATTCGCCGATAAAGGCCTGGATATCGAGAGACCTGCCTGGTTCTTTTGCATCATCCGGGAAAGAGTATTCCCTGGCCAGATACTGGTATGAGTTCAACTCTGCTGAGCGACTCTGATTATTTCGAAAATGAAATACGAAATTTCTCGAAACCAACGGTTAAGGATCGCTCGAACAATTACTGTCCGGTTTCATCTATTTTCTTGGCCTTCAGCCAAGAAAATAGAACATCGAGGATACGACAGTAATTAATCGAACGTTCCTAAGTTCACAGTAGATACTGACTTAATACAGTGTTTGCAT
>WFOZ01000993.1 GCA_015487825.1 Planctomycetaceae bacterium | reverse complement strand
GTTGTGGTTTGATTGCAAATGAGAATGAGCGATATTCAGGCATTCACCTTGCCGCGATAGACTTTGGTTGTGGTTTGATTGCAAATGAGAATGAGCGATATTTGCTCGCACTTTATCTTGCTAATATCCAGTGAATTGTAAGAAATTATCGTTCAATAAAAAGCCCCTTTCGGTGCACAGAATGTCCCGATTGGGGCTTTTTTTCAAAGGGGAACCGGTCAGAAGAGTTCCAATTGTTTCGGTGGAGAAGGGAGCGGTTTGACTGCGCGGCCCCAGTAGTTGATGATCCGGCCAAACTGTTTGTCGGTGATTTGTACGATGCTTACCTGCCCGGACGAAGGCAGCATTTTTTTACCCGCTCTGTATGTACGGCCGCACTCTGGCGGCTGGCGCAATGGCGGGTATAGACGCTATACTGCATCATGCTGAAGCCGTCTTTTATCAGCTTTTTGCGGAAGGCAGCCGCACTTTTGCGCTCACGCTTGGTATTGGTAGGAAGATCAAAAAATACAAACAACCACATAATCCGGTAGGCATTAAGTCTGCTATGGCTAATCATTTCAAAACGGGATAACGAATTTTATTGTCTTCACCGGCAAAACACCTGGCCAGCGAGGCACTGGTTTGGCTCAGAGCCAGCATCAGCGGCCGCTTTTGACCGTCTGTCTGAACGTCCATGCCCAGGAGCTCCAGGAGAAAAGCCTTTTCGGTACGGCCCAGTTCACCGGTATCCATCTTCTCTTCCAGCATATCGTGCACGGCCATATCGACAAAGGGCCGGTAGGGTTCCATGATGTCATCAGCCAGGGCAAAGGCGTTGTAGCGATTGTGGTGGTGTATGCCCAGGGTAGGCAGCAAGCCGCTTCCGGCCAGGGCCCTGGCTGTGGCCGCCCGCAGTATGGCATAGCCGTAGTTCAGTGCCGGATTGGGCGCCCCGCCATAGCGTTCGCGCCTGAATTCTGCGGCAAACAGGCGCAGCCAGTAGGTACGGGCGGCTTTGGCCTCCATTCCGCTGCTATCGCCACTGGCCACCTTTCCGGCCATATGGTGCAGGGCCCGGCCGTCACGGTCCAGTTTATCGAGGAGACGTGCCTGGTTGCCTATCTTCGCCTTGACCGTCTGTTGCCAAAGTTGCTTTTTGAGCGGACGCGAGGCGGCTATCTGATGCCGGAACATTTCGTTTTGAATGCTGTTTGTGTCAAGGTGCAGCAGCATGCTGCTGGGGTGAAAGCGGCTGTCGCAAAAGACCACGGCCGTATTGTTTTCGGCCAGCAGTTGCATCACCGATTGGGTAAAAGTAATCTGGGGATGCTCAAACACTACAAAACCCAGATCCTCAATGGGCACACTCCGCTTTGCTCCGCTTTCCTTGTCCTGCAAGAGCAATTGTTCATAGCGGGTGCTCAGGTGATAGGGGTTGCCGAAAAAGAGGGTTCGTTTTATCATAATGCCAAGGTTATATGAAAAGAACAGGATGAGCCTCAAAGGCTATTGGCCGAATTGCGCTGCGATCTCTTGCAGGCGTAGTTTTGCCTCGTGGTGATAAGATATGAATTCTTCTTTGCTGTCAAAGTAATCAATCAGGAAGGCTTTGTCAATGAAAGAGGCTTGATCCTCAACAATTACCGGGTAGCTGCTGTATGGCCAACGACCCGGGTCATGAACAAAGCCGTGGTGCACGGGATTGAGGTGAATGTAGGCAATCACCCTGGTCAGGTAGCTGTCGGAGCCAATGGTTTTCTTTTTAAAGTTAGGGGCGAAGAGACTTCCTTTGCGATTAAACATTCGGTTATATGCTTGCGCATAGCCATTGAAGAGGTGGCTGAATTGGCGACTGACAAGTAGATCATATCTCGCCCGGGGTTGCGAAGACTTCATCAAGGGTCTGGAACTTGAGTTCGAGCTCTCCAAGGGTTTGAAACCCTTGGAGAGATCAAAAAAAGCCGCCAATTCAGCCTCCTCCCTCACTCGAATCAAAAAATGAAAATGATTGGGCATCAGGCAGTAGGCCAGCGACACCGCAACGGGCGATATATATTGCTCCCATTTCCGCAGAAAATACCGGTAATTCTCCGGCTTGCGGAACAGGTTTTCGCTGCCATTGGCGCGGTTGTAGATATGGTAATAGGTGTCGGGTTGCATTGCTGTAATAGCCCCTTTTAAAACAACCAGACAATTTTCCCGTCTGGTTTCATTACAAAGTCCTTGCCTTCAATAAGACAATTCAATTTTTCGGCCGTTAAGAACAATCGGTACTGATAACAATCTGGATTAAATGCAGAATATCCATTCTTCCCTTTTTTTAATTTTTCTAGTTCCTGTTCAGGTCTTGCTTCAAGATGATTATGCAAATAGATATACAGACTACTAGGTTTGTTGAATTTATATACAACAAATATTCTTCTTTGCAAATCCTCCGGACCTAATTCCTTCACCTCTTGCTTTTCCTCTGTATAAAAGATTACTTTATCTCCCACCTTTAAGATATGCTTTAGGGGCAGACCTTTTAGCTGGTTCCAACCCTTATCATGCCATAATTCCTTAATCTCTGGAAAATCTTTGTCCGACACATCGAACAAACTCACAATTTGAGCTTCCCGTTCTATTTGTTGGGCAAATTCTTTTTCATAAAAGAGATACAAATAGTTTTCTTCCTTTTGGGCACGCACGCATTTCTTGTGTTTTTGCCTAGATGGGTATGTGTGTTCTCTAATCTCAGTGGCCTTCCCCGACTTCAAATACCCCTTTCCAGCTTTGTACCTACACCTGATGTGGCGAATCGTGTTCCCTTGGAAGTCATTTACATTACTTAAAGGTGTTCCTTTGTCCAGTTGGCCCTTAATGTGTTGGCGTAAAAGTTCGTCAACAATAAATATTTTGCCTTCCCGTTCAGGTTTATTAAAATCAGAGGGCTTTAAATCCTTAATGGCCTTTCTTGCAACAATCCATAATTCATCTTCTCTCGTTTTAAACTTACCATTCTCCTTTATCGGGTATCCATCCCCATTCCTTTCAAGTATTTTTACCGCTCCTAAAAACGTTTCTTTGTGTAGTTTCCCTCGGATACTATCTCCCTGCATTATCATCTCATCGCCCTTTCTGGTATGTTGCACCTTTCCTCTTTTTCTTATCCGTTTTCGGGTCGGGGTAAGCGTTCTGTCACGACTAACATGGTTAATTAGCACGGTGTTTTCTATATGTCCAATATTTTTATTAATGTCAAATGAGAGAATTGATCTTAATTCTTCTTGCAGTTCCTCTTCAAGTTGCCTTTTTATTCGCGGGTCTCTTTCCTCACTCTTTTGATACCAAAGTTTCAATATGGCATCTCGTTTAGCAGAACCGGGTATGAGTGTTAAGGCTAAAGCATCAATGGCATGATGACTATGGCGATCACGATTCTTTTGCCCACCCCAGTATCCTTCAGGAAAGCCTAATATCTTTTTGAATTCACTGACTATGCTACCTTTTTGCACATCTACTCTGTGAAAGAGCGATTTCATATATGCCCTGGCATATTTGGTTATAATTTGAGTATCTACTAATTGGCTGTTTTTCCATTTGTCTTGCCAATCTTCTGCTTTTACTGTGAATGTCTGATATTTCTTACTCCAATAATCCAGCTCAAATTTCAGATAATGCCTAAGTTGGATGTTGGCATTGCGTTTTTCAACTTCCCAATCCTTGATGTTTCTTGCAGTGGCTTTTAACTGTTCCAAGCGTTTTTTAAGTTCATCTACTCTAGGTTTTATCATACTTTCAACTCGATCTTGAATTGAAGGACAGTTAATTATTCCATCAACTGTTTGGCATTCTGCTGCATTTTTATAGTTGGGGCATCCTGTTGGAAAGGCATTGTTTTTTACGTTATTGTTGTACATAGC
>WFOZ01000992.1 GCA_015487825.1 Planctomycetaceae bacterium | reverse complement strand
TTGCACGCCAGCGCCGCTGGTTGCCTGATAGGTACTGACAATCACCCGGCGAATTGGGGAGATGTCGTAAAGCGGTTTCATCGCAACGACCATTTGTGTGGTTGAACAGTTCGGGCTGGCGATGATCCCCTTTGCATTCAACGCATCTTGTGGATTGATTTCGGGGATGACCAGCGCCACATCGTCGTTCATTCGCCAATAGCCCGATTCATCAATCACTTTCGCGCCGGCTTCAATCGCATAAGGAAGATACTCAGCGGCGATATCATCGGGAGTAGAGGCGATCACCAGGTCCGTATCGGCAAACGCATCTTTGGTCAATTCCTCAACGACAATTTCTTCTCCCTTGAAAGTGATCGTCTTCCCGGCTGAGCGAGCAGAAGCGAGAAAACGAAACTTCTTCGCCTCGAAATTTCTTTCTTCGAGCAACTGAATAATAATCTGCCCAACAGCCCCGGTGGCTCCCATTAACGCAACAGTATCAAACACCTGATTCTCCAATGACACATCAAAAACTAGCGATACAACATCGTTCTATTTACCGAGTCGCCATTGTGACACATTCGCCCCGTTGTTCAATTCAGTAAAGCATAAATACGTTTTGCATTGACGAAATAGTTGAATCGATCAAAATGAACGCAGAAAGAATGGGTATTCAAATGAATAACGAAGCTGTTGTTGGCAGTTTACTGGGGACCGCGATTGGCGATGCACTCGGCTTGCCTTATGAAGGAATTTCCCCTGCCCGCGCTGCCCGCATGTTGGGGGAGCCGAGCCGATATCGTTTTTTTCTTGGCAAAGGAATGGTTTCTGATGATACCGAACATTCCTGCATGGTACTTCAAGCGTTGATCGATTCGGCAGGCAATGACGATAAGTTTGCGGCTCATTTTGCAAGACGGCTCAAACGCTGGTTCTTAACACTCCCCGCCGGCATTGGTATCGCGACAGCGAAATCGAGTATGAAGCTGCTGATTGGGATCAATCCAAACCGAAGCGGCATTTTTTCTGCAGGGAACGGCCCTGCGATGCGATCTGCCATTCTGGGAGCAGCGATTGATGATCTTGCTCGGCTTCGCCAGCTGGTAAAAGCATCAACGCGAATCACACATACTGACCCGAAAGCAGAGCAGGGGGCATTCGCAGTCGCATTGGCTACACGAACCGCAAAAAAAAATCAACACCCGTCTGCTTCCGATTACTTCAAACAACTACGAGAATTACTCGCTGAAGATGAAGCCGAAGAGTTTTTGGATTGCATTGCAGAGGTTGAAAAAAGTATCGCAACATCAGAAACAACGATTGAATTCACAACCCGCCAATACGGAAAACGTGGGGTGAGCGGTTACACATTGCAAACCGTTCCCGCAGTTTTACACGCCTGGTTGAGGTATCCAACAGATTACCGCACCGCGATCACGACTGTTATTCAATGTGGCGGCGATGCAGATACAACCGCAGCAATTCTCGGCGGAATCATCGGAGCAGGCGTTGGACGCAACGGAATACCAGAAGAGTTGCTCAATGGGTTAATCGAATGGCCGCGTACGGTTCGTTGGATGGAAAATCTTGCCGAAGTTTACGCCTCAAATCAATCAGCAAACTCGCCAATCCGATCTCCCAAATTACCACTCTGGAAAGTCCTTACTCGCAATCTCTTCTTCCTGATCATCGTCCTGTTCCACGGCTTCCGCAGACTTGTGCCTCCCTATTGAGGTTATCAGAATATTCGGGTAGCTCAGACATCCTGTTCAAGGATGTCTGAGTGCCGTCAGGCACTCGAGGATTTCAGTGATTGGTTTGATCATCAGAATAAGCGATGCCTGAAAATTAATACCTCGGGTTGCTACGCAACTCAGGCAGTTCGTTACGAATTATCCGTGATACCCGATTGCCTCACTTGTGAGCCGACCTTTGCCATAGTAAAGTATATCTGGATACAAAAAAACAGTTGATTCGGTTGTAGGCGACAGTATGAAAATTACAGAGGCATTTGAAAAACTCGAAATTTCGCCCAATTCAAACTTGGAGGATGTTCTGAGTGCTTATCGGACGCTTTCAATAGTTTGGCATCCTGATCGATTTACTACTGGTTCATCAGTTCAGAAAAAAGCGGAGATAAAACAACGGGATATCAACGAAGCTTTTGAGGCATTAAAAAAGGCGTTTGAAAACGGCTATCAGCCAAGCAAAAACAATGCCGGTTCAAATGATGATTCAGTAGAATCTACTTTACGAACTTTTGATGCGGTTTATATTGGAGGAGATCCTCGTGCCACAGGTAAAAAGATACCGTGCAAAATTATCTTGGCAAAGGAAGCTTTTGTTATTGCTTTTGGCGAAGATCGATTTTTGTCATATCCCAAAGAAGATATTCGTTTTTTGATTCAAGGTAATGGGCCAGTTCTTTCTAAATCGCCGGTCGAAGACAACCAGCTTCCAGCAGCAAACACGGATACGATCCGCATCTCATTAACTGATCCCGAAGAAGTTGTTGCCCCATTCCTTGTCGAATTGAAATTGCAAAACGATTACTTTGCCAAAGTGCTTAAAAAATACATGTGGCAGTACTACGGTCTCTTAAGAAATTCTTCACCGAAGACAAGTTCTCCTGCAGATAGCTATGTGAATGAGACGGAGGACTTGTCGAACGAGCTTCAAATTCTAATCGCAACTATCGTTATCGGCGCTTTTATTTTATTACTTGTCATGATTGTCCGTTGAGGTAGTAGAGTGCGT
>WFOZ01000991.1 GCA_015487825.1 Planctomycetaceae bacterium | reverse complement strand
GGCGTAGGGTCCGCTATTGCGGACCACGATGGGAAGTGGAGCCTCCTATTTCTGCGGTGGTCCGCAATAGCGGACCCTACAAACAACCTGAATTTCTGCAATAACCAATTATTGCTGAATAGTTACGATTATTTCTTTATCAGAAGTTCTGTATTTGATACCCAGATTGCAAAATAAGGTTTGCTTGCTTTGCTGCGTTGTAACATCAGCAGAAAAGGCTTGTTGAAAATCATGATGTGCTTTTCCAGAGGAGGTTCGAGGGGACCGGAGCAGCCGATTGAAACTTCCGATTCCGAACGAAGGCGAACTCCTTTTTCGTCAAATTGAAATCGAATATTCTGAATGGCACTGAGTATTACCAGGTCGTCGGCGATCTTCGGATTCGTTGTAAGCAGTTTTCTGTTTTCAAGCTCCCTGTATTGCTGAGTGAGGTCAAAATTAAATTTGGGAACTCTGAGGATATCACCGATTACCGGTTGAATCGGTTCGGGAATTATCATGCGCCTTCGGACAGCTTTTATCGTTGCATGCAGAGTTTTTCCCGGTTTCGTTTTTGCCAGAATCAGTCTGTCATTTATGCTTTTAGTTTTAAGCTCGATAATAAAATCGTCTTCGCTTTTATAGTCCAGTATGACAACCTGTTCAAGTATCTCATACTGTGCGCGTTTGAGCTCTTCGCCTACTCCAAAACAGGCCAGTTTTTCTGCTCCAAACGAGATCGGAGTATCGATCCGTTCAAAGGGAATCTCAAACTCAAGATTCTTAAACATATACGAGTAGGCGACAATATCCTGCGGTCGTGGAGCCAGTTCCCGCGGTGGAAGATAATGAGGTGTTGCCTGCCCTTTGAATGTTTCTGCTAACTGTTGTTGAATTTGACTGTGAATGCCATCTTTCACAAAGCCGGCTACGGCAACATAAGATTTTTCATCGATGTCCCGCTTTGAAAACAATTTCCTGTTTAGCACCTCGAGCATTACAGGCTCATCGCTCAGATGTAAATCGTTTCCAACCAGGTTGAGTATTTCATTCCATGCCAATTGGAACGTACCACACCACAAGACATTTTTATCGTTTGTAAGAGGAGCTTCCAGATGCGAAGTGATAATCGTGTTTTTTAATTCGGAAGCATCTGCTTCAAGCAATTTATCCTCGGAAAAGAAATCGTCATGAGTCCTGTATAACCAACCGCTTAAATACATCAGCCCGATCACAGCCAGAACCCCAATACCGGTTCTTTTAATATTTTTCATTTGAGGCTCATCTATCGATTTTGATCCTGAAGCATGCTTAGTTGACAAGGAGTCATAAAGAAAATTTGTCTAATCTTCCGGCTCGCCAAAATCATCTTCCCAATCCAGTTCTCCAACATCTATATAAGCTTCACAGTGCAGGCAGTTTTGCGTTGTGCCATCGAGTTTACCCGGAAAAGTGGAACTCTTTCCGCATTGTTCACATTCGGCGATTATTTCGCTACTCTCTTTGTCGGAGTCATTTCGCTTACGATTGTTTTCTTCGTACTGCTGAAGTAGTTCTCTCGCTTTTTCCTCAGTCGGCTTATCAACCCATATTTTGGGTTTATGGAATTGGCTGACTCTGCCAAAGGCCCACAGGCTTACTCCGGATTGATCTTCCACCGCCAAGGCCGAAATGCCGTTATTGTGAAGCATTTCCACTATCAGATGAGCCTCTATATTGCCAGAAGCAGTGTAGGCTACGACCGGTTGCTTGAAATCCATTAGAGGTTCCTCTGTGTATATGAAAAAAGCAGCTCCCTGTCTTGCGACCAGATGTTCAATGTCGATGATACAAAGTTTCACTGCGGGGTCACAGCTGATATTCATTTTTCAGCACAGAAACGGTAAGAAATTTATCAATCTGCCAGACCGCATTCAGCGACAGTCGCTGCGGCGTAGTCGCCGATGGCATCGCCCAGTTTTGCCGGGACTATTTTGCAGGCAGTTTGAGCTTCGGGCATTGCTTCGTCTGTAATGGCATTTTCCATAGCAGGGCGGATGAGCGATTCGCAGCGGGCAAAAATTGAACCAAGCACAATTACTTCCGGGTTCAACAAGTCAATCAGAATGGCCAACCCCTTGCCGAGTTGAGTGCCGCACTGATTCATAATTGAAATGGCGAGTCTGTCTCCATTTAACGCTGCTTCTGCAACATCCTTAGCACTGGGATGCAACGGCAGCGTTGAATTCGGGTTCTTTGCACGCGCAGCTTCCGCATTTAATGCAATGCCGGCTCCGGATGCAAAACCTTCCAGGCAACCCGGCTTTTCCCGAATCGCGGGGCCATCTTCGGAAACTCGGATCGCTCCGATTTCACCTGCCAGGCCGCTGGCTCCACGGTATAGTTTTCCGTTAAGGATCAGGCCACCGCCCAGCCCGGTTCCGAAAGTCAGGAAGATTAAATGTTTTGCTCCGACACCTGCACCGTGCTTCCATTCCGCCAAAACGCAGGCGTTGGCATCATTCTCTGCAAAAACCGGTACCTGCAGTTGCTCACGAATTGTCGCAACGATGGGAAAATCGCTCCAGCGAGGTAAATGAGGTGCCTGTTTCATACAACCGGTATCAAGATCGAACATTCCCCCGACGGAAACACCGACAGCACATGGCGGTTCGTCCTGTTGTTCGATCCAGGCAGTTGCCGTTTTGATGACGTGATCGAGAGAAGTACCAGGATCACTTTGGGGACCGGTCGCAAACAGCTTGCGCAGTGTGATTGATGAAGTATCGATATCAAACAGAGAGACAGCGAGCTTGGTACCGCCGATATCGATACCGATGTAGTAAGGCCTCTGCATTTTATCTTTCCAGCTGAGAATTCGTTCAAGTCACTTGTTACGTTTTTTTGCGAGGTAGACCCGGGAGGCTCATTTTACGAAGATGTTTTTATTATTGCCAGGATGTTACCATTCAGTGGCAGGAACGCAGTTGGAGTTAACGCTTTAGCGTGCATTTGTTGGAAACCACTTCAGGTAATTTCAAACGGTTCACACAACTTTCCATTTTCCTGTAGAAGTGAAACGCGATAGCGTCCGATGGCTGATGGGCAATTTGGGATAGTGGCACAAAAAGAGCCTCACTCTAAAAGTGAGGCTCTTGAAAGTATTTTAGAATTATCTGATCCGAGTATCAGTTATCAACGACGAAGCTATCCGGGGCAGACTTAAATTGTTCCATGCTCTCTTGTGAAGAGAACAGGTGCAGGCGATCATGGTACCAGACAGCGTAGTCAAGACGACCTGCTTTCTCGACACCCTCAGTGTTATATTTTACCAGATCTATACCTCCCCAGGCGGGAGCATATCGCATTGGCGATGCCTGGAACTGTTCCAGAGCTTTTGCAGAAGAGAGGTAGTAAATCGACCCTTCATACTCGATTCGGTAAGCGGGAGAAGCATCGACTAATTCCAGGTCATCCCTCAAAACAACAGGGCAGAATCCCTTAAAGCCGGTTCGCTCCCCACGCTCTGCAATTCGACGATATTTATCTGAAGTATCTTCTTTGTGAACAACAGCCGGGTTAGGTAAAGCTGCCGGACGAGCTTCAACAGGGGCATTAAGTGTGTTGGGTTCAAGCCGTAAAGGTTGTCCGTCGCGGCTTCGCCATCCCTGGTATGTCGCAGGAACTCTGGTTGTAATCGTTGTTTTTTTCGACAGAGAAGGAGTAGTGACGATAGCAGAAGGAGCAGGTGGAAGATTATTTTCTTTTTTACCTTTAATCGACATCTTGCTCAGGTTGTCATCGCTTTCTAATTCGTTGAAGCTACTCTCGTCAGATTCCTGCTCAACAATTTTCAGGACAGGTTCGCTGAACTCCTGTTTTTCCATTTGCTCAGACTGCTCAGGTTGTGGACTTGCTTCAACAGTTTCAGGAAATGCTGTTTCGCCTGAATCGATCCCCGGAAGCGGAAGAGCGACATCGAAAGAGTTACCACCGGTTGCTGGTTTTTCCGGAGCATGAACAACATTAGTACGGCCAGGCTTTGAAGCAGAAGGAACCCCAACTTCATCTGGTAAAGGAGGTAGTGGGAAAGGATCATTTTCATCGAGAATTTCAATTCCTTCAGTAATAGCTGGCTTAATATCTTCAACATCACTTAGGTCCAGACCAGGTAGAAAGTTGGGTTGTGGCTGTGGTGGAAGGATGATGTCAGCCGATTCGGTATCTTCGAGCGGCTCCATTTCCGAAGAAACGATATCTTTTGGTTGCAAATCGGACTTTTCCCAGTCAGGCAGGCCTTCCGGCTCGTAAACAGGCAACTCTTCAGGAGCCGGGCGAGACTTAAATTTCCCTGTCAGTTTTTCATAAGCACGACTG
>WFOZ01000990.1 GCA_015487825.1 Planctomycetaceae bacterium | reverse complement strand
GTAGTGAACAAGGCAAAACTGATTTCCCCTGCCAGTGCGCTGGGGTCTCCGCCGGTTTTTTGTGTATCAGCGATTTTCGCAAACGCCTGAATCATCCCTGACACCGTCCCGAGCAGCCCCAGCATCGGAGCCGATTTTACAATCGTGTTAATCCATGAAGCACCATATTCCAGGTTGGCAAGTACATCCCGTTCAAACTTCCCGGCCAGAAGCTGCCGAAGTTTTGCAGGAGATTTATCAAGATTGGCGATCGCCACAAGTATCATCTGAGGCACCGCTCGCGCCCAGTATTCCGGCGTATCACAAATAGCAGCAATCGCTTCCCAGTCACGTTTTTTTATCAACTCCAGCAATTGTTCCCGGAATTGATCGGCTGCATTGGGACTCATCCGTTTCTCTGATATTTTTCGAGCCAGAAGCACGACCTGAAAAAGACCAAAGATCGCCACAGCCGCCAATGATAAATAAATGGCATTGGCGGAAGCCTGAAAAATCGGTGCAAAATTATAATCCATAGAACTTTTCAGTCAGGGTAGGGTGCATCGTGACACACCAGGTTGCCATACCATGTTAAAGGTGCGTCACGACACACCCTGCAGGTTAACCTACGTTTTACCGAAATACTTCACTCCATTTCCAGTTCTTTCACCAGAAAAGCCCAGAGATCGGAAATTTCTTCAATTATTTTTGAAGTCGGTTTTCCCGAACCGTGCCCCGCTTTTGTTTCGATCCGAATCAGCACAGGGTTGTCTCCTGCATTGCATTCCTGAAGCCGTGCAGCGAATTTGAAACTGTGCCCCGGCACAACACGATCATCTGTATCTGCGGTCGTAATTAAAGTAGCCGGATATTTTGTGCCCGGTTTCAAATTATGATAAGGCGAATATGCATGTAATGTTTTGAACTGCTCAGCATCATCTGAAGAACCGTATTCATCAACCCAATATCGACCAGCCGTAAATTTGTGGAAACGGAGCATATCCATCACCCCCACAGCAGGCAGGCACGCTTTATACAAATCGGGACGCTGTGTCATGCAGGCACCGACCAGAAGCCCGCCGTTACTTCCTCCCTGAATCGCCAGTTTTTTGCTTGATGTATATTTATTGTCGATCAACCACTCGGCTGCCGCAATGAAATCGTCAAACACATTCTGCTTTTTATGAATCATCCCTCCTTGATGCCAGTCTTCGCCGTATTCGCCGCCGCCTCGCAGGTTCACGACACAATAAACACCTCCCATTTTCAACCACTGCGCCCGGCTGATTGAAAAATAAGGTGTCAGCGAAATATTGAAACCACCATATCCATAAAGCAGTGTCGGATTATTCCCGTTGAGTTTCAGGCCTTTTCGATGAGCAATAAACATCGGGACTCTGGTTCCATCTTTGCTTTTATAAAAGACCTGCTTCAGTTCAAACTGGTCGGAGTCAAACTTTATCTGCGATCGGCGAAACAGCTTGCTTTCTCCGGTAATCATGTCATACCGATAAATACTGGGCGGCGTGATGAAACTGGCAAACGAATAAAATGTTTCGGTATCAGTTCGTTTCCCACTAAAGCCGGAAGCCGTCCCGATGCCGGGAAATTTCACTTCTCGAATAAAGCGACCATCAACGGTAAACATTTTGACGACCGTTTTCGCATCTTTCAGCAACCGCACTACAAACACGTTGTTCAATAAGCCGACTCCCTGAATCGGTTCCGGCCCTTCAGGAATGATCTCCCGGAAATTTTTCGGATCGGGATTTCGGATATCAATCGCAATCACCCGCTTGTTCGGGGCGTTCAAATCTGTTTTGAAGTAAAAGGTGTAACCATCGTTGCCGATGAAATCGTACTCATCATTAAAATGATCGATTAACGCTACCGGAATCCCATACGGTTCACTCAAATCTTTCACATAAACCCGATACTTATCTGCTGTTCCTTTCCAGACAGAAATAATCAGAAATCGACCATCTTCGGTAACGCTCGGGCCAAACCCCCATTTCGGATGGTCCGGCTGTTCAAACACAAGCACATCATCGCTTTGCGGTGTGCCGATGCGATGGAAGTATAATTTGTGGTTCAGGTTCAAACTCTGAAACGCTTCGCCTTCTTCCGGTTCTGCAAATCGTCCGTAGAAAAAACCTTTGCTGTCGGGAGTCCATTCGGTGGAAGTGAACTTGAGCCATTCGAGTTTTTCATCGAGTAGTTTGCCGGTCGCAATTTCCATGATCCGCCAGGTCCGCCAGTCTGAACCAGCTTCCTGAATTCCGTAAGCCAGATAGCGTCCGTCTTCACTGAAAGAGGTTCCCGAAAGCGCCACCGTGCCATCTTTTGACCATTTATTTGGATCAATCAATACCGTTGGCTTGCCTTCGATCGAATCCATCATGTAAAGAACAGATTGATTTTGCAGCCCATCGTTCTTATAGAAGTAATATCGCCCCCCCACCTTAAACGGTGATGAAAACTTTTCGTAATTCCAAAGTGCGGTCAACTCTTTCTGAATTCTTTCACGAGCTGGGATTGCGTGCAGAAACGCATTGGTTACCTTGTTTTCTGCCGCAACCCACGCTGCGACTTCTTCCGATTCACGTACATCATCTTCAAGCCAGCGGTAAGGATCCGCTACTTCTGTACCATGATAATCGTCAGCCTGTTGAACTTTACGAGCCTGGGGATACTCAATTTTCTGAGCTTGCAAGGTGTTATCCATCGTTATCGGGGAATTGAAGAAGACAATTGCACACAGCAATGTCTCTGTAGTACGGCTAAACATCTCTATTCCTTTTATTATATAAGAGAGGGTTCCAATAATTCATCTCAACCCGAGAGGCTGAAACCGCACAGAAGAAATCTCTGCGTTTCCCTGAATTGTTAGAGGCCCCTGCAAGAAGTGTAACATGACGATTCCCGAACAGGGCTATGCCAGCGTTCATGATAATCATTCTCAACCGTTTGCCACAACCAACGGGGCATCTTTTTCAGACAACTGCTGGACGGGAAACACTCTCCCCTCACTGTTCCAAAATAAAACCCACAGCGTCTGGACAGCGGCCCTTAATAGATATTCTGGAATGTGAGTACCACATCGCTCGGCATTAATTCTGCAAAAACATTCAGTCCGGCTTTCACCTGCAAGCTCTTGAACAATCTGCTACCCTGTTTCATAATCAGCATCGCAGCCCCATCTGATAACCAGAGATTGAGTGAGCTGTACCCACTGGTGGACACCGCTGATTAATGAGAACTTCCTTTTCAATAACTACCTGATAATGCGCAAGCCGCAAAGAAATCGATCGTTTGTATCATGGAGCAAATAACACTTACCGCGACAACCGGGTTCGGACTTGAAGCTGTTGTCGGAAGGGAGCTTCAACAGTTGGGATACGATGACCAGCAACGATCAGATGGGAGAGTTACCTTTACTGCACCGCTCGATGCAATCGCAAGATGTAATCTTCATCTGAGATCAGCAGATCGGCTGTTGCTGCAAATCGGAAAATTTCCTGCTGCAGACTTCGACGCCTATTTTGATCAAATTCAGGGGCTTCCCTGGGAACGCTGGCTTCCTGCCGATGCCTCTTTCCCGGTGACAGGTTCTTCGTACAAATCGGTTTTGAAATCGGTCCCGACTTGCCAGGGGATGGCGAAAAAAGCGATTGTGAACCGGTTGCAAACAGCTTACCGCTGCGATCTCGAAGAAACCGGCCCTGCCTGTGCAGTACAATTCGAAATCCGTAATGATCAATGCACCATCAGCCTCAACACTTCAGGTGAAGGGCTTCACAAGCGTGGGTATCGGTTGCGGCGCGGGGTTGCACCGTTGCGGGAAACCTTGGCGGCTTCTCTGGTACAGCTTAGCGTCTGGAATCGTGAACGTGTTTTTCATGATCCGTTTTGTGGCAGCGGAACCATTGCCATTGAAGCTGCGCTGATCGCACAAAATCAGGCACCGGGATTGAATCGGCATTTTGCCTCAGAAGAATGGCCGACCTATCCCAAAGAACTTTGGGAACAGGCGAGAACCGAAGCAAACGATTTGATCGATCACTCCGAATCTTCGCCGATTCTGGCGACAGATAACGATTATCATGTACTCAATGCAGCCAGAGAAAATGCAGCACGGGCCGGCGTCGAAACCCGTATTCACTTCCAACAGCACGATATTTCAACGCTGACCACACAACGAAAATTCGGTTGCTTAATCACAAATCCCCCTTATGGCGAGCGAATCGACGATGTCGAAGAAGCTCATAAACTCTGGGCGGAAATCGCTAAAGTAACCGAGCAGTGGCCGACCTGGTCCGTGTTTGTGTTTGCAGGCTCACGTGAATTTGAAAAAATCTTCGGCTGCCGGGCGACTCGCAGAAGAAAACTCTATAACGGCCCGATTGAATGCACCTACTACCAATTCCTTGGCCC
>WFOZ01000989.1 GCA_015487825.1 Planctomycetaceae bacterium | reverse complement strand
GGACATGGTACCTGCTCAGCAATGTATCTATTCTGGTGCGGTCGTTAGAGCTTATGTCACACACCGCAATATTGCGTCCGGGTGTAAGCCAGATTTTACAATCGTAGTTATCAATAATTTCCCGCAGTGCTGATTTCAATTGGGAATCATTCGTATTTTCTGAAACTTTCAATACAGCCTGATGTTGTTTGTGACCATTCGAATGACTCTGCCGGGGCAAATCATCAATACAGCCGTTCTCAACGCGTATGCCAACAGACCACCTGTCATGGCCCTGGTGCTGCCAGCCAAGATGGTCATTGTGACCAATGACGTCAATCAGATGAGGCGGTTGCAGTTTGCCAAATCGTTCTTCGACCGCCTGTTTGAATCGATCTATTCCCCAATCCTGAATCAGATACTTCAGCCGAGCTCGACCAGGGTCATTTCGGTTACCGTTTTTCCGATAGACTTCGACAATAGATTCAACCAGTGGTACGACATTGTCGCGTTCGATAAAAGCCAGAGGGATAGCCAATGAGCAGGCCCGCTCTTCAACGCTGAGGCTGTTTCGCATACTGCCTCCGACAAGTACATTGTAACCAATGACCCGCCCATCTTTTATTTCCGCCAACAGGCCGACATCCTGTGCATAAACTTCGGTGCAATTATCGCTGGCAGTGGCAAGTCCGATTTTGAATTTTTGCGGAAGAGTTACCTGCCCACCATTGCACAATTTTGCTGCCGATATTTCTTCGTGTTTTGGCGCACAGTTTCCGTACCAGATATCGTCATACGCCTGAACTCGTGGCGCTAGAGAGGCCTCAAGTTCATCAGCAATGCTTTGAAGGTCGCAGTCGGTATTACAAAGTTCTTCCGAGTCGAGACTGCACATAATGTTGCAGCCAAAGTTTCCGCCGGTAGCCAAAGTGGTCAGATTCAAACCCAGAATACTACGCATCACGGAACGCAGCGCCGACTTCTTGATACCGGCCAGCTGTATTCCCTGCCTCGAAGTGATGTGCAATTTTCCGTCGCAATGTTTATCAGTCAGTTCCAGCAATCCTCGCAGTTGTCGAGTTGAAAGCTTTCCGCCGGTTGCTCGGATCCGTACCATAAATCGGTAACAGCGAGGACCATCATGCAAATATCGTTCATCCCGATTATCCTGCTGAAAGATGCCGTGATGTCTCAGGATACGCACATTCTCCGCAGAAAACCCGGCATCATCTCTGGCCAGTTCCTCTTGGATCGTGCCGTACAATTCGAGAGTGCTTTTTTCCAGGAAGTCGCCGGTCGTTTTGTTTAACGGGCCGCTCATCAGTCACACTTCGGTTCTTTTCGGCGATTGAAAACGGGTGGGAATGATCTTTGAAAACGTTTCGCAAAAAGACCATTTTGTTATTGTGAAGCTTGCCCGGAAGTAAAATCCCTGCCTCTTCACAATAGAGGATAATTATATCAGATTAAACGTAGTTGTTCCTGACTACCTTGTAAAGTATAACGAATTGAGCACACTTTATACCACAGCTTTCCGAATTTGGAAAATCTCCAGCACTCAGAAAGTGGCCATGCGAACACATACTTCGGGCCCTTCGGTGAAGTCGGCGTGTGGTGCCATGTAGACATATGCCTCTGTATTGCTTGGTCGGATGCTCAGAATTACTATCTGTTTAGTCCCGGGATCAATATTACTAACGGTAAAAGTTTGCGAACGGCTCGCAAACTTTAGAAAAATATCAGGTAACTATTCAGCGTTGGCGTAGGGTCCGCTACCCGCGGACCACGATGGGAAGTGGAGCCTCCTATTTCTGCGGTGGTCCGCAATAGCAGACCCTACAAACAACCTGAATTTCTGCAATAATCAAATATCGCTGAATAGTTACAATATCAGTTTGGTTACGGCTTTCAGAATGAACCAGCCGTGCTGGGTGCTTTTCACACAGGCTTTACTCATGCAAGATGTCACACGCATACTTCAGGCGATGGAAGCGGGCGATGTCGCTGCGACCGATCAGTTGCTACCGGTTGTTTATGCGGAACTTCGCAAGCTGGCTAGGCACAAAATGTCTCAGGAATCCCCCGGCCAGACATTAACCGCAACAGCTTTGGTGCATGAAGCGTACATTCGGCTTGTGGGGAACGAAGCTTCGAAAAAGTGGGATCATCGGGGCCATTTTTTCGCCGCTGCAGCCGAATCGATGAGACGAATACTGATTGATAACGCACGCCGCAAAAAACGTTTGAAGCATGGCGGCGATCTCAACCGCGTTGACCTGCCCGAAATCGAAGCCCCCGCTTCTCTCCTTCATCAGGCAGAGGATTTAATTGCATTGGACGAAGCCTTAACCATCTTCGCGCAACAGGATCCTGCCAAAGCAGAGCTGGTCAAACTGCGATATTTTGCAGGGCTGAACGAACAGGAAGCCGCAGAAATACTCGGTATTTCACGAGCCACCGCCGCCCGCCACTGGGCCTACGCAAAAGCCTGGCTGTTCGACCAGTTACGTGTTGAAAAGCATTGACCAAACAATAGCTGTCACATCTGTGTTCGTTTTTTGTAGGATGGCGTGCTTGCACCCATCTTCGCGTGCCGGGTTGCGTTCCATAACAGAAAAGAGTTGGAACAGTTATGGTGCGACGATGGATTCACCGGCATTAGTTTTATGAAGTGGAGATCACATTTGATGGGTGCAAGCACGCCATCCTACGGGTCATAGATACGACAGTTTGTAGGGGCCGCTATTGCGGAGGGTGGCTGGGGTCAGATTGTTATTTGAAAGGTTTGAGTGTCCAGAGGAATTCCGCACAATCTGCCCCCAGAACAGGAAACCTCATACGGGTGCACATTGGGGTTTGCGTATTCCTTGTAGCTACCGTCGCCAGACGGTGGAAATCATATCTCCAGTGAAATCCACGCTCTGGCGAACGTGGCTACAGGAAACCTCATACCCTCTGGGGGCAAATTGTCGCCTGGCGCCATCGTCAATTATTCTCAACACCTCCGACAATTTGTCCCCAGCCACCCATCGCTGAATAGTTACTCTTTTTTTATAAAATGCGTGAGGCGCGCCGGTTTCGAATCTCGCATGTTAAGATAGCGTAACGTGAAACAAATCTTTGATACGGTCTGCTACCCGCGGGCCACGCATGCGTCCTGTCTTTTGGAAAAGTCTTTTCATGTCTGATACAGAAAACCCCGAACATTGCGATCCCCCCGATCCTCAACCGATTGTGAATCAACCTGATCCGCAGTCGGTTGAAGGATTGTTTCTTGTCGCGCTGGGTTTGAAAACGCCTGAGCAGCGCCAGCTATTTCTCGATGAAATGTGTGGCGACAATGCCGAGCATCGCAGGCGGGTTGAAGCGTTACTGCTTGCGTATGATGATGCGGGCAGCTTTCTTGAAAAACCGCCGGTGGAATTGGGTGAACCGC
>WFOZ01000988.1 GCA_015487825.1 Planctomycetaceae bacterium | reverse complement strand
GCTGCTCGTTATTACAACAGTTCCTGTTAGCAGTAGTACCAAGCCGTATTTTTGGCGTAGCTCGAACTCCCACTTGAAGGTGGATAAAAGGCAAAGGTTAGTTCCTAAATTCTCGGGTAGTTCAGATACCGAGTTTGGCCACCATTCTGAGAGGTTGGGGCGGTCGGTAGGATTTCTGTCTAGCCAGTGTTTTGACATACCTTCTACTTGTGATGGCCTTATTTCAAGAATAGTGGGTTTGACACCCAGCCCGAGAACTTCGGAATCGTGAAGCCGTTGAAGTATGCTTCCAATGCTAATAAATCTGTTGACCAGGTAATGTTTCCCTAAAGTGCTCATTAACATGGATAACAAGCTTATGGTAACTACCATGGCGGCGAGGTTATCGGGTAAATACGCAGTCAGGTTTTGATGGTTGATTGCTGCCAAGAGTTGGAGCATGGCCAACACTAATGTCAGTGCCCATATCAGAGATTTCCAGAACTTCGCTCTATTGTAAGCGTACCTAAATGCGGCTGCAATCTTGATGTTTTCCCCCATCGATTGTCTTTTACTTATGTCATTCATGGCAGTCATCCGTAACTTGGGAAGTTACCTCCAAAAACCTCGGTCCATTTTCTGATGGAACGCGCATAATCTTTATCGGATTCATATTTTCTGGCTTCTTCTGCTTTATTTTTGTCCTGCCAAGCTCGTGTTGATATTTTGTTCCTCTCCTCGGTTGTTAGTGAGTTAATATTGCCTTGGATTCCTTTTGGGTCATATATGTCATTTAAGATATTTAACCAGATATATTGAAGCAAACTTGGAATCTCAAGGTCTACAAACTCGCTGGCCTTGGTTGTTTTAGCTGCGTAGTAGTTTAGGATCATAGTTTCAAGTAGATATGAACCCATCGAAGGCATAGTCGGCCGTTTGTTCCAGTATTTCATGATACGGATAAGGTTTAACACGTTTCCATCATGTGCTTGGTTGATCTGGGTGGTTCTTTCTTGATCAATAAGAGGGTCTGTCTTTTTCCAGCCACCTGTGCCGTCAGGTATTAAATAATAAGATCTGCCGAGTGCATCCGGAGATGTATAAAAACAAGGCACGATATCGAAGTTCCAGTCGTAACTGCTTAATTGCAGTACAGCGGCTTCTTGGTTTCGTTTTGTTTCGGAGTTTTGATATTGCGGTACTGACCGTAGGGCTGAAACAAATTTATTTACTACCTTGATCGAATTAAGAGTTCGAGTGCCATCATTGCATAGTGGATGAAGGCGAATTGCTGTTTCGCTAGCGCTAATGCTGATTGTGGTGAAGCCTTCATAATATGTTGATCCTTCTGCATTCAGGCAGATCATCATATCAATGTCATCTAGTGGTCTCTTTTTTGTTCTTCTGGCAAATGAACCGAAAAATATACTTTTTTCGTTATAGAGATTGGGGAATTTATCGACCTTTCCAGGGAAACTCGATATCTGATCTACGAGCCAATCACGGCTTGATCTTGCAGTTTTGGTCTCTCCTTGACGCAAATTGACCGTATCTGACAAGAATTCATTGAAGGCTTGGACTACACTAGTTGCCATAATAGGTTCTTTTTTTTATATCCAATATGCTCGTTATTTCAGATATCCGGGGCGATCCGTTATATGTCTTGTAGTACGAAACGGGCAGCCAAAATATCATATCAACATCGCTGGTTTTTCCTGTGGCGGTGTTTCTGCCAAATGAGCCGGCGTAGATGCTATGACTGGTTCTGGAATCGGTATCCCAAAACTCCATGTTGAACCTGCGGGTGATCAGCTCGAAACGATTTGATATCGAACTTCTGTTGGGAATGGACAGGTTTCCGCAAAATGTTTTGAAATCTTCTCCTACGCCCATGCTGTATTATCTACCTTGTTACATATCCGACCGATTCTGACCGGTAGGGCTTTTCTGACATTTGCTGTCGGATAGTTCCTGCGCGGTCCCGAATAATTGCTTTATTTTCTCAGGCGTAAACCCCGCATCCTTTAGATATCTGAGCAGTATCATTGCCTCCGGATTGTCGTGGAGGTAATCAACGATCTCCGGATCGGTGGAAGAGGAGAGGCGGAAGAGGACATCGGGATCGGCGGCGAGTGTCTTTGCCAATGTTTTGATAACCTCGGGGCGTGGAGGGCGTTCCTTACCACGTTCGATACGGCTGAGGTAGGCCGGTGATATGCCTACCAGCGCTGCTGTTTCGCGTAGACCCAAATCCTGTGCAACGCGCAAGTCGCGAATTGTTTCACCAAAAGCCTTCATGGAAGCAAATATATACCATTGTTTAGTGTTATGCAACACACAATACATCTGGTATAATTCGGAATTGTATGGAAAAATGCGCCCAGGTGTGCCTGCGATGTCCATAGTTCAAGGTCATATCGAGGACAACAGCTTCTGGGAGAACAGTATGCAAAATGAAGAAGTCCTGAAGATCAAGGATGTTGCCGAGCTACTGAAGGTCGGCGAAAAGACGGTCTACTCAATGGCCAGGACTGGAGAGCTGCCCGCTTTCAAGGTTCGGGGGCAGTGGCGATTCTCCCGAAAGGATATCAATTCGTGGATCGAGCAACAGAAAAATACAACTCAGGACATTTAGGGGGAGAGATGAATACAGCTTTGTTTAGTGGTGTTTTCGCATGAAGCGGAAAAAAGACAGTCAGCCCGGAAACACGATCCCGGCGGGTTACACACTCGATTACATTTCCGGCAAGCAGATC
>WFOZ01000987.1 GCA_015487825.1 Planctomycetaceae bacterium | reverse complement strand
TGCTTCGTCTTTTCAAACGTGTTGAAGATTTCTGCAAACAAACGCTTCTTCGGATAGATCATCTGCCCGGTTTGAGAGATCGGATACTCGCCATGTTCTGCAACAAGCACCACCCCCTGAACCGCCAGATTTTTCGTTCCTAAAGTAAGTGCATCACTGACCCGGTCATACATCGGAAAGTTATATTTGCGAGAGAGCCCGCGGCTCATGTCGTCATCGTTCAATTGATCCACATAAAGAGAAACCAGTTTCAGTGTTGATTGCTTCCCCTTGCCATCAAGCGTATCGGTCTCCAGAATTCGCCCAATAAGAACATCCGCATGCGTGTTCTGGCGATACAACGTCGTGATACCAGCCACCGGTATTTTTTCCTGGGCGGTTGCGATCACAATGTTGATGAGCAGAATTGAGAGGAAGGAGATAATCGAGAGAGATCGTTTCATTTTCTCATCCATACTTTTCAAGAGGCCATCTGGAGTAAAAACAGGATGGGATACGCTCCGCTATCCTAACCCGGCGTAGCCGGAACCAAAAAAGAAAAATGAAAATAACCACAGAGACTCAGAGGTCACAGAGAAAAGAATTTCCTGCATCGTCTGCAAAGTATTGAAATTCAATCTGCTATTTTAATGATTTGAAAATCAGTTCTTTTGCTTGGCGTCTTTGTGTGAAACTCTTTTTTTAAAATTCTTCTCTTCTTTTTGTTTTGCCTCAGTGTTCTCAGTGTCTCAGTGGTTCACTTCCTTCTTCGTGTTAAAAATATCCTGCCACTTTTGCGCAGCATTTCATTGATAAGAGACTAACCTACAAAATCGCACCATGTTTGCCCACGCTACGTCACTGCTACTGGAGCCTCTGTCAATAATAACGAATTGACGATTTATGTGCTTGTGGCAGATTGATTTTTCCAGCCGGGATCTGTTTTCTGTAGAACGTTTTTGGATAACTGTCATACATTCTGCTGATTCTTTTTATTGATTGCCGTTGTGCCGCGCTGTGCTGCTTTTGATCCCGAGACTGATTTTCGGTAAGATCAATTAGAATAACAACATCAGCAGAATGTATCTGCAGGGCGGATAACGCTACAATACATAGTGATGAAAGAAGCAGGTAACTCCAGATCGGCGGTCTCCCGGAACAAATACAGCCGGATGAGAGCCAGAACGGTTACTCTTGGCAGCTATCGATCAGGTGAAATGGAGACAGCCTCTAACATGCCCACTCAGGAAACCTTTCAAAGGAAATGGACGATGGAACGTCAGCGTGGGCATGGCACCCAATCTACTTTACCGACGATCAATTCCTTTACGGCTTACACAAATCTGAAAAGTGCTCATTGTCTACGGCATTCAAAACAGGCCAGCTGTGACGGGAGTTCTTTCGATACAGCAGTTTTTTCGATCATTGTCAGGCACACGAAATTGACTAAAGCTTTCACTGAGCTGGTTTGCTTGGGAATTCTGTTTCTGGCCATTGGCTCTGCAACGAGCGGGCAAGATTCTCCTGCACCTTCCGGAAATGTTACTTCATCCAAAAACCTTCGCTACTACGAGGGGTTACGGGAACGAGGGCTGTATAAACTGATCGAGATGCTTTGTCAGCGGGAGTTGAATCGAGCTGACCTGTCGGCGGAAGCACAGCTTTTTTATCGCATTGAACTGGCTCAAACTTATGCGGCTCATGCTCAAGCTGTTTCAATTGATCAAGCTGATGCGTTATGGAACTCTGCTTATGAAATACTGAAGCCTCTCCCGGGCAGTAAATCGCCGGAGCTGGTTTCCCTGCTCGATGTTGAAAAGGGATTGTTACGAGCCAGTCAGGCAAGTCAGATTTTCTGGATCACGATGGCAGAACCAGATAACCAAACATTGAAGGCACAATTTCTAAAAACTGCCCGGCAGGCAAATACCGAACTGGCGAAGGCATCGCAAACTGTCAGTAATTTGTTGAAAAGACCAATCAGAAATACCACGGGAGAATCCGGGCTGTCACTTCGGTTCACCGCTGATCGCCTGAGTGAAATCCAAATCGCAAATGCGAGGCTGTTTGTGCAATTGGCAGAGATTCAACAGCAGAATATTCCTGAACGGACAGCCGCCATCCAGCAGGCGCGGGCCATCGCTTCGCCTATTGCAAAACGGATGATAAATGGTTTTAGGGAACAGTCTGCCAGACTGATTTTACTGACCGCTGCCCGCATCCAGAAGGAAGAGTCCGAATTGATGCGACAGTATCGTCTGTTGAATCAACCCGGCATCGATTTGCAGATCAGGAATCAGGCGACCGCAGAATATGCCCGCTTTCTTCTTGCAGAAAACCGGGAAACAGAAGCGGCTGAAATGATCTTAAATTATGGTCGCGAAAGTGGTTCGCTCTCTGGAGAACTGGAAGGTTTACGATTACGGGCTCTATTGAAAATGGCAGCTGTGGTTCGTAAAACGGGAGAGGCCCGACTGGCTGCTGAACTGGAAAAAGAAGTTCAGCTTCGTCTGAAAAGCCTTGAAAAGCAGGGAGAAAATTATCACGCCTGGCTGGTCCGCAAGTTCCAGCAGCAATACAAACTGGAGCTCCAGTTTGGCCCCGAAGTTTCCCGCAAACTTCTCCAGGCCAGGCAAGCTGTTCAGGCAGAAAACTGGTCGGTTGCTCAGAAAAACTACGAAGCTGCCATTCAGCTTGGCCTGCAGAATAATCATGGAGATTTCTTGATTGAACTGGGGCGGGAAGTGGCTGCTATTGATTTTCAGATTCGAGACTATCAACACGCTGCACGGGTTTTGAAATCGATCTGGGAGTCCTCACCTGTTCTCCCGGAAATGGAATCAATTCATCTGCTGTGGATATATGCGTTGGGCAGAGAGTATGTTTCTAAACCGTCTCAGGAAAAACTTTCCCGGTATCTGGAGGCATTACAGGAACACCGCAGTCGATATGCAAATAAGGATACCATGGCAGAGGCGACCTGGTTGCTGGCTGAATTACAGTTCGCAAGAATGCAGGTGACAAGAGCCCTCGATTTATACCGGAAAATTCCTCAGACGCATCCCCGCTTTCTCGCCGCACAACTTCGTATCGTTCAGTGTTACCAATGGATTCTCCAACGAGTCCGGGACTTGGGGCAGCCGGTTCTTCCCTGGCAAAATCAGGCCGTTGAATTTGCACAAAAAACAGAGAAAATCTGGAAAAACAGAGAGATTCAAAAACCGGAACAGGCGGAATTATTACTAATGACCAGTCGCATGCTACTGGATGCTCGTGCTCAACAGCCCGCATTGTTACAACAGCTGATTTTGCGAATTCTTAAAGCATCTCAAGCGGCAGGCAGCAACAGCAATCTCGATAAAAAAACAGCAAAACGCTGGCAAAAAGCGTATCATATGGCCAGGGCATTGCAGGGGATCCTGCTGGTTTCACGAGGGGAAGT
>WFOZ01000986.1 GCA_015487825.1 Planctomycetaceae bacterium | reverse complement strand
GCTTTGGTAGGAAAGGGAGAAGTTTACCAATTTCTGCTATAATCGAAGAAAATTTTTCTGAGTAATAACAAGGATTTGACAACGATGAATTACCGGCAACTTTTTCTTTCCACCGTGATTTTGCTGCTGCCGTCTTCTCTTTCGGCTGATGTGACGTTCGATCTGACGACCGCAAAAATGACTCTCAATGAAAAAGGGCGAGTTGTCTCGTTGCAATTATCCAACGGGGCGATCTTGCCGGAGGCCGCTAATCCCGGTTTCAGGGTCACGCTTACAACAGGGGAGAATCTGGTTCCTGAATCACTCCATCGCAACGGCGACCAATTGACCGTGAACTATACAGATGGCTGGTCGATGACATTTCAGATCAAAGAAAATGTGGGATTCGTTCTGTTCGAGTTGACGGAATTTCGATTACCGAAAAATGTTGAAGAAGTGAATCTGTTTCAAGTTGCGTTTCCCAGAAAGGGAAGGTTTGATCCGCTTCTCAATGGAGGAAGTACCGAATCGACTGCAATTGCATTGATGGCAGCAGAACCGAATATTCATGCTTTTTCTGAAGCGTCTCACCTGTCAGTTGCAAATCGATCCGGTTGTTCTCATCAATTTGTACAGACCAAAGAGGCTGCAAAGCTGGGACGCCTTGGTGCTCGCTTCACTGCGACGAGTGATCAAAAAAGCGGGGGCTGGGCAATGCGTGGAAGACACTTTCCCGATCCGCTCAACCTTTCCGGTTGCAAATCGATTAAGCTATGGGTGCATGGTGATGGCAAGGGAGAACATCTGAAAGTTCAACTGCTTGACAATTCTCGTGGGTATCGGGACGACTATATTAAAATCGATTTCAAAGGTTGGAAGCAAGTTACACTGACCAAACCTGCTCAGGATATTCTTGATTACGCTCATGTCACCAATCTGAATCTGTATTACAACAGCATGCCTGCGGGAGAAACCGTCCGATGCGATATCGATCAGATTGAAGCTGTCATCGAAAAACAGGGAAAGGAAGAAGTCGTACTGCTGGAAGATTTCGAGAATTCTTACGGGCCGTCGAATTGGACTTCATCGCATCGTTCTTTCAACTTAAAAACATACGCCCGCTTCGGCTTAAAACCTGCCCGGTTTGCTCTGCTTGCGGCCCCGCAAAATGAGTTATTGAAGACAGTGCAAAAATTTGAGGAAACGACCGGGTTGCCGAGTCCCAGGTTTGAAGGAACACCGATACGGCAGTCTTCACGGATCAAACATTCCTATTTCTTTTTGACGCGATTCAAACCATCGCAGTTTGACGAAGCGGTAAAAATTGCAAAACGGGGCGGCTTCGATACGATTTTAATTCATCAAAGTTCCTGGTGTCGTGGCACAGGGCATTACGAAACGAATCGTACCGATTACCCGGAAGGTCTTCCCGGGTTGGTCAAAATGGTGCAGCGTTTCAAACAGGAAGGTTTTCGAGTTGGGTTTCACTTTCTGGGGGCTTCCCTGTATTACCCGGACAAATACCTCACCCCCGTTCCTGATAAGCGGTTGCTCAAAGATGCCAGCATTTCCTTAGCATCGGATATTGATTCCAAAACGGACTTCATTCCAACGCTCACCCCTCCCGACGAATTCCCTGCTGAAGATGGTGGGTACCGGGGAAACGGTGTCGATTTGCATCTGGGAGATGAATTGATTCGATACGAATCAGTCTCGCTGCAACCGCCGTATGGTTTTAAGGGATGTCGTCGTGGTCAATTTGGGACGAAAGCTGAAGCACATTCGAAGAATGCAACAATTCATCATCTTAATCGCTCTTACGGCTATTTGATGTTTGACATGGATAGCACTTTGCTGGATGAGGTGGCCACGAATTTTGCGAAAGTGGCAAATGCCTGTGATATTGACATGGTCTACTTCGATGGTGCAGAGCGACTGCAAGGGGAGCATTGGTATTACAACGCTCGGTTGATTAAAGCGTTTTACGATAAACTGAACAACAAAAACATGCTGATGCAGGCGAGCAGTGTCAGTCATTATTCCTGGCACATGCTCTCGAGGTATGCTTCAGCCGATGGGCATGATGATCTCAAGGCGTATCTTGATGAACGTTCCCGGTCGTTTGACTCGCCTTATCGTCGGGGGATGCCGCTCGATATCGGTTGGTATTACGGATACGATTCGAACACAACCCCCGATATGTTCGAGTACATTCTGGGAGCAACAATCGGTTACGATTCTTCGATGTCGTTTCAGGTTTCAGTTGATGCTGCTGCAAATAATCCGTTCACAAAAAATTATCTCGATTTGATTCAACGATTTGAAAAACTGAGGCTCTCTGGTCGAGTCGATCAGGCGATGCGAAAACGATTACACATTGACCCGATTCTGGGGGGGATCAAAGATCCCAAGGTGCGTGCTCAATTACTGCACCACCGACGAGAATACCGACTGCTTGGTCCCCAGGGAAAAGAAGTCTTTCAGCGGGTGATGTACGACCCGTGGCGAACCATCGAGAAACTGGATGGTCAAGCAAACCAGTGGGATGTGAATGTCGAGCAGGACTCATGCAAAATGGGAGTGCAGTTCCATGCGTTGCCCAGCGCATGGTTGCGGCCCGGCCCGTCGTGGTCTTCAGAAAAAGCACTATTGCTGGAAACGTTCGACAATCTTGCTCCGTATCTGCGACAACAAAAGGGGCAAACAGAAGCCACAGTTGTGAAGACCGGGCAAAGCGGTTCGGTCTTCAACGG
>WFOZ01000985.1 GCA_015487825.1 Planctomycetaceae bacterium | reverse complement strand
GGAATTATTGTATGCGTTCATAAGTTATTTCAATTCGTTCTCTGATGACAGAAGAAAACAGGAAGCTCTGCGATAGCTAATCATCTTTTAGAAATTTCCCGAGTCGTTCGATCACTTCAGCCTTATTGTATTCCATTTTGCCGAACCCCATTTCGGCCCCAATCTGAATCGCTTTTTCCTGGGCATCCGGATAGTTGGAAACCAGCATCACAGGAGTCGTGTTAATATCAGGATCTGCCTGGATTGAGCGAATGACTCCCAGACCATCGCTGTGGTCAATATCCAGCTTTCGGTTGACGAGAATCAGATCATATGGTTCTGTGCGGATACGAGCCAGTGCGTCTTGTTCATCGACAGCACGAACCATCTGGATATCAAAATGAGTGGATAAAAAACGTAAAATTGCCCCGTCATCCGGCACACACTGACCAATGGATAAAACTCGTTTCGACATGCTGATGGTATTTCGAAGTAATAGAGGGAAACTTCAGAAGAAAATGATCCTGCTTCAGGCATCTTCAGGTAGAGAGTATCACAATTTACGTTCTCGAAACAGTAAACGAAAAAGGACTGAAATAAGAAAGTATTTTAAGAGCGGAGTAACTATTCAGCAATGTTTGGTGATTGCAGAAATTAAGGTTGTTTGCAGGGTCCGCCAACGCTGAATAGTTACAGAGCGGAGCGACTTGCGGTACGTAAAAAACAGGGGATTTTTTTGATAGATAATTCGCTCAATGTTTTTCTTCTGCTGAGGATTGTTACAATAACGACCAACTCTGTTGCATTGATAACTCGGCATCTGTTGATGGGAATAGCATGGTTACGCTCGATTATGTAGTGATTGCAGTTTACTTTCTGGTCTTGATTGGCATCGGCGTGATGACTTCGATGCGCATCAAAAAGCAGGAAGATTACTTTATGGGCGGGCGTTCGTTTGGAAAGCTGCTACAGACTTTCGCAGCTTTTGGGGCGGGAACCGGTTCATCCGATCCGGTGAATGCTTCGCGAACCACGTTCACCAGCGGAATGAGTGGGATGTGGTCGGTAATGCTGTGGCTGTTTGTGACGCCGTTCTACTGGATTACAGGTGTCTGGTATCGCAGGATGAGACATCTGACTTTAGGAGACTGGTTTGTCGAACGGTACGAATCGCAGCGTCTTGGTGTTGCTTATGCGATTTTCGGCATTCTGTTTTTCATGGTTTACGGATCGATGTTTTTTTCTGCGATCGGTAAAGTCGCCGCTCCGCTGGTTGGTTTCGATACCTTCATTCTGTTCGGGAACGAAATGCCTATTGAAAACCTGCTGGTTCCTTTAATCGGATTGATTGTTTTGATTTATGGAATGGCAGGTGGACTGGAAGCGGCTTATTATACCGACTTGATTCAGGGACTGTGCATCATTCTGCTTTCGTTGATTCTGATTCCTTTCGGGCTTCAGGCATTAGTGGACAAGTTTGGCCCCGAAGGTGCAAGCTGGTGGCTCGGCTTCAAAATTATGCACGAGCAAATACCGAAAGAGCATTTCAATATCATTGGCTCGACAAGTACCAGTGAATTTCCGCTACATCGCATTATTGCGGTGGTGATGATCAACCTGGTCGGGATTGTCGTTCAGCCGCATTTCATCGCAACCGGTGGCGGTTCTGCCAAGGATGAAAACAGCGCGCGGATCGGTCTGGTCGTCGGTAATTTTCTGAAACGATTCTGCACCGTTGGCTGGGTGCTGACGGCGTTAATCGCGCTGGCTTTGTTTGCTGATCATCCTGAACTGGTGGACGACCCCGATAAAACCTGGGGAGTTGCCTCCCGTGAATTGCTGGGGCCGGGCCTGCGTGGATTAATGCTCGCCTGCCTGCTGGCTGCTTTAATGAGTAGTGTCGATGCCTATATGGTGGTCGGTTCTGCGTTGGTGGTTCGAAATATTTATGCTCCTTACTTCAACGCCAATGCGACCGAAAAACAGTACATCAACATCGGGCGGATTTCCGGTACGGTTATTGTGGGTGGTTCGATTGTCATTTCTTTATTGATGATGAATATGCTCAAGCAACTTGAATTGACATGGGTCTTTCCGGTGTTATTTGCTGCCCCGTTCTGGATTGGAATGTACTGGCGTCGTGCAACCACGGCTGCCACTTGGATTACCGTTTCGTTCTGTGTATTGATGTTCTTTGTAATTCCGTTTGCCGCCCCGCGTGTGGCTCCCGGATTGACGACAAATTCCAGTTTTCTGACGACGAATCAGATTATCCTGACAAAAGTAACTCGAAAAGCAGCCCCGACTGATGTGGCGATGCGGGAAACACAAATTTCACTCTGGAAAGAAGGCAAAGGACCCAAGCCGACACCACTAAAGGTGGGAGAATCCTTCACTACCGAATCGATTTCCGGCGGAAAGTCGGTCTTCTGGTCAGGAGGTGTTTCGCCGATTCAAAAAGAGATCAGACCGGTTTCCGTGGGAAAGCCGACTCAGATCGACGAGCAGACTACACAACTGGTGCTGAAATATGCCGATGATGTCGAATTGCAGGGCAATGGAAATTTCCGGCTGGAATTTCTGTTCTATCAGCTGGCAGGCATTGATTTGTCAAAAGTAACAAATGCAACAATGGCAACGCTGGAACTGCCCCCTAAAATTATCACGCCGTTTCTGGTGATGATCTTTTTCAGTCTGCTGACAAAACCAAACAGCAAAGAGGCATTGGATCGATATTATTCAAAAATGAAAACTCCCGCTCTGAAAGATCGTGAGGCGGATCTGGTCTTTCTCGAAGAGAGTCTGAATAATCCCGAAGCGATGGAAGCAAAGAAACTGTTCCCCGGCACATCGCTGGAATTCCAGAAACCGACACGGATGGATGTCATCGGTTTTATTACCTGTTTTATTATCTGTTTTGCAGTCATTGGTGTTGCAGTTTTACTGGCAGGAATTGGAGCGTAACGAGATTTGTTTTGTATCTATTCAGCGATGCCTCGATTAGCAGGAATTTAAGTTGTCCATAGCGGACCCTGTGGCTGGAGACAATTCGCTGGGTATTTTCTTTAATGGGAATATGACGATGAATAATAATTATCAATGCAACTTTTTTCGTTTACTGTCTCAAACGATTCTGATTCTCGTTTTTGCAGGAAGTCTCGTTTTTGTCGCACCAGTTCGGGCAGAATTTCAAGCCGGGGCGGCTGTGGTGGATGTCACGCCTGAAAAATTGCCTGTGTTTGTGAATGGCGGAATGCGAAGCCGCAGCCTGAGCAAAATTAACACTCGGGTTAATGCACGGGCGATTGCCCTTTCCGATGGGAAAACCCGTATTGCGATTGTGGTTGTTGATAGTTGCATGATGCCCAGACCGTTGCTCGATGAAGTCAAAGAGAATGCTTCAAAGAAAACGGGAATCCCGACAACTCATATTCTGATATCTGCAACACACACGCACTCGGCTCCTGCTAGTATGAGTTGTCTGGGAACAGATGCAGACCCCAATTATGTCCCGTTTCTGAAAAAGAAAGTTGTGGAAGCTATTGAGTTGTCGTTCACGAAATTGCAACCTGCAAAAATCGGTTTCGGGAAAGCAGACGCTGCAGAATTTACAGCTCTGCGTCGATGGATCAGACGTCCTGGGAAAATTATTAACGACCCATTCGGTAACCCCACCGGTAGAGCCAACATGCACTCCGGGAGTGTGTGGGATAATGTGACGGGCGAATCCGGCCCCGAGGATCCCGATCTTTCTATCATTTCAATTCAGGCAACAAATGGCCAACCGATTGCCGTTCTGGCCAATTTTTCGATGCACTATTTTGGAGATCGTGATATCAGCGCAGATTACTTCGGTCTGTTCAGTGAAGGGCTGAAAGAGAAAATTGCGAAGGATGAAAACTTCGTCGGGATCATGTCACACGGGTGCAGTGGCGATATCTGGCGACGCGATTATACAAAGCCGGACCAATGGAATCCAAAACAGACAATACAGGAATTTGCAAATGGGCTACTTGGCATTGCACTGCAAACGTATGAAAATATTGAGTATCAGGAAGATGCCGATTTGGCGATGAGCGAACGTCGAATGACATTGAAGTACCGAGTGCCCGATGCGCAGCGACTGCAATGGGCGAAGAAAATTATGGAAACAGTCGTCGACCGTCTGCCCACAACATCCGAGGAAGTTTATGCCCGCGAACAGATTATTCTACACCAGCGTCAACAAACGGAAATTGTCATGCAGGGGATTCGCATTGGCAACATCGGAATCGCAACAACGCCAAATGAAACTTATGCGATCACGGGATTGAAAATCAAAGCTGCCAGTCCGCTTGATCACAATATTGTTATCGAACTGGCAAACGGTGGAGACGGGTACATTCCTCCCCCCGAACAGCATCTGTTCGGCGGCTACAACACCTGGGCAGCACGATCTGCCGGTCTGGAAGTAACTGCGGAACCGAAAATTGCAGAGGCTTGTATCGAGCTACTCGAAAAAGTTGCGGGGAAACCTCGAAAAGATGTCACGCTGAGCAAAGGGCCGGCAGCGACCGCGATTGCGAAATCAAAACCGGATGCGTGGTGGCGGCTTGATGAATTCTCCGGGCAACGGGCAGTCGATTCGAGCGGCAATCATCGGGATGCAGTTTATGAAAGCAGAGTTACCTATTTTCTGGAGGGGCCACGTTCAGAATATTTCTGTAAGGATGACCAGAAAAACCGAGCCGTCATGTTTGTCGGGGAGCGATTGCGGGGACGGGTTGACAATCTGGAAGATAAATATTCTGTTTCGTTGTGGTTGTGGAACGGGATGCCGAATGATGGGCGAGATGTTTCCGGCTGGTTTTTCTCGCGTGGCACCAACTACGGTCTAGGTCCTTACTCAGATCACCTTGGCATCGGCGGAACAAGCGGCAACACGGGCAAGCTGATCTTCCTGCATGGTGACGATATGAAAACAGTTTCCGCAGGAAAAACAGAAATACCCCGCTGGAAATGGCAGCACGTTATTTTGGTGCGAGATGGCGAATCGGTTCGCGTTTATCTTAATGGCAAACTTGAAATCGAAACAACTTCAGCCGCCAATTTTCCCACTAATTTCGACCGCCTGTTCCTGGGAGGCCGCAGCGATAACAGCAACAACTGGGAAGGCCGTCTGGATGAAATCGCCATCTACCGCAGAGCGTTATCAAAAGAAGAAATTGAAAGCCTCTGCATTGATTAACTGGACAGTGCCCGGTTCAACTCGTTCCCAAGGTGGACCTTGGGAACGAGAAAAAGTAACGAGGTTCAACCTGACCAACCGCTGTTCGTTTCCCGATTGTTTTCAACAAATCGGTTCAACGTGGCTTCTGATACCTGGTTTGATAATTCCCATCACGGCTGGTTCATTCTCATCTAAGTTTTTATAGAGTATTTCTGAATCACGAAACAATTGACCCTTAGTAGTACAAAACAGGTGAGGCACAATTATGTTGACGCTCTCCGCAACGCTGGCAATTGTGGCTGTTGGTCTTGTTATTGTTGTGGGGGGAATTCTCGGGCTGAGGCTTCACGCTTTTCTGGCGCTTATTATTGCTGCGTTGACTGTTTCTGCGCTGACCCCAACGGCAACAATTGAATGGTACGACCTGGGAAAAAACCGGGTGCAGGTTTTCAAGGTTGAGGCTAACAGTTTACTGTTGGAACTTTCTCCCGGCGTGGCCAATGAACCGGGAAGACGGTTTCAACTGGTTTCGCGAAATGAAAAAACGGGCGAAGTTGAAAAAATTGGCACCACGACGATTACAAAATTCATCAGCCAAAAGAAAGAAGAAAGTGGCGATCAGCAATACGCGGTTGCATCGCTCGAAGTGAAATCAGGCGGAAAGAATTCGGATTTGACAAAGCTCGATTGGAAATCGATTTATGTTGTATCGCCGGAAGTTCGAAGTAATTCCCGGGCAGCTTCCAGGCAGACAGTTGGTAATCGTGTCGCGATCAGTTTTGGGGGAACGTGTGTCAAAATCGGAATCCTGATTGCGCTTGCAGCGATCATCGGTAAAATGCTTCTCGACAGCGGGGCGGCTGATAAAATTGTGCGTTGGACACTACGTTTAATTGGCGAAAAGAACGCACCGGTTTCCTTTGTTTTAAGTGGCTTTGCGTTATCAACACCGGTTTTTTTCGATACCGTTTTCTATTTAATGATCCCGCTGGGCAAGGCGGCTCGCATGCGGACCGGGAAAGATTATCTGTTTTACGTCTTGGCAATTGTCATCGGTGGAACGATGGCTCATTCACTCGTGCCACCCACACCCGGGCCATTGTTTGCAGCTGAAGAGCTTGGCGTTGATATTGGCATAATGATTCTGATGGGAGGATTGATTGGCTTGGGCTGTTCGGTCTTTGGGTTCTTTTATGCTCTTGTGTTAACTCGCTTTGTCGATCTGCCTTTGCGGGAAACTCCTGATTTATCGTTGGACGATCTGGAAACAATTTCCAGACGTGATGAAAGCGAACTTCCCACAATTATTATGTCTTTAATGCCGATTGTGCTGCCCGTGCTTTTGATCACGGGCAATACCGTTGTCAATGCGATATTGAAGGGAGTTCCCGGTTCTGAAATTTCGCCGATGATGCACTCGTTGGACCGTTTCTTTGAACTGTTCGGTAACAAAAATATCGCCAT
>WFOZ01000984.1 GCA_015487825.1 Planctomycetaceae bacterium | reverse complement strand
CGCCAAACTGGTAGTGCTTCTTCGGTAGTCCCTGTCTCAGCGACATCAACCGAAAAAAGAGGAGGCTGGCATTTGAAAGAGCATGATTGGGCATCTCAGCAAAAGTCTCTCGATGAGTTTCCGGTTTTGCCCGCTGGCAATTCTGTAGAAGCCTCTCCGGTTAAAAAAGATTCCGGAACGAGAAAAGGACTCCAGAAAAAGATCGCTCACGACATCGGAAAATCCGTCCCCAGCTACCGATAAACAAATTTCACCCGAAAAAGAGGCCGCTTCACTCCGAATCGGCCTATTTTTCATATGCTTCCAGCACGATTGCTTTCCCAACCTGTCCATCCGGTAGAGTCAGGAAAATTCATCTTACGAGTCCTTTGCCCTGCCTCACCCCTGCTTGCTAAGCAGGCAGTCCCTTGCTAAAGGAACAGGCATAGTAATATTGGAGGTGCTCCAGAGACTCCTCTTTTGAATTTTTTACATTTCACACAACCTCTATCTATATAAAGAGTTGTAACTCAATTGCGTGGCCACCAACCAAGTCTGTAATGGTTTGCTTAATTACCCGGCACATAATTTGCACGAAAGATATTAATGGATTTTTTATGTCCAGAATTGGGCAGCCGATTTGGCACTATGACATTATAACCTGATGGGAGAAGCGATGATTACGAGCGCTCGTAAACAGATTCGTCTCAGAGTGATGGGAATCGCTCTGTGTTTATTTAGCATGGCATCCTTTAGCTTGCCGATTTTACATGCCGAGGACGCCGTTCCTGCTGGTGAAATCTCGACTGCAGAAACAGATGTGGCTACTGCAGCAGCACCGGTTTTTAATGAAGCCTATATCGCGTGGATGCTGGTCGCTTCTGCTTTGGTGCTGATGATGGTTGCTCCCGGTCTGGCTCTTTTTTATGGCGGTCTGGTTCGGAAAAAAAATGTCCTCAGCGTGATGATGCAGTGCATTTCCCTGATGGGCATCATGTCCATCGTGTGGGTAGTCTGCGGATATTCTCTGGCTTTCGGGGGAGATATTCTCGGTGGTTACGTAGGAGGATTCGATCATGTCATGCTTGCCGGCATTCTTCCGTATTACGATACATCGCTGGAAGCTGTTGTCACGCCGGGCTCTGATGGCGGTATACCAACGATTCTTTTCATGGTCTTTCAATTGATGTTCTTCATCATTACGCCTGCTTTGATTGTCGGTGCATTTGCTGAGCGGATGAAATTTTCCGCAATGGCTGTCTATTCCGTACTTTGGGGATTGTTGGTTTATTGCCCGATTGCTCACTGGGTCTGGTCAGACAATGGCTGGTTGTGCGAATGGAACGAAGGAGCAGCTTTTGGCGCTTTGGATTTCGCAGGCGGAACCGTTGTGCATATCAGCTCTGGGATTTCTGCGTTGGTTTGTGCGTTGATGATTGGTCAACGAAAAAATTACATGAAAGAGCCGATGCCTCCTCATAATCTGACTTACACATTTATCGGAGCAACCATGTTGTGGGTCGGCTGGTTTGGCTTTAACGCGGGAAGTGCGTTGGCGGCCAACTCGCTGGCGGTGAATGCATTTGTTGTCACGCACATTGCAGCCGCTGCCGGGGTGATTGCCTGGGCAGGAATGGAGTGGCTTATTCTCAAAAAACCAACCATTCTGGGAGCCTGCTCCGGGGCAGTAGCCGGGTTGGTCTGTATTACGCCGGCCAGCGGTTCAGTTTCTATTCCTTCTGCAATTATTGTTGGACTTGCCGGGGGAGTTGCCAGCTATCTCGCCTGTACAAAACTGAAAAATGCGTTGAAATACGACGATTCGCTGGATGTATTCGGCGTTCATGGTATTGCAGGAATTACCGGGGCACTTCTAACTGGAATCCTGGCAACCAAAAATGTGACCGGTGGCGGTCACGGCGTACTCGAAGGAAACAGCCAGCAATTTGTGAATCAGGTTGTCAGCATAGGTGCTTCTGCCGGGCTGGCAATTGTAGGTTCTGTTATTCTGCTGAAACTGATCGATTTAACAATCGGACTGCGTGTTGAAGAAGCCAGCGAAATTCGCGGCCTCGACCAGGCAGAGCATGGGGAAGAAGGCTACATCTTCCTGTAAACAGTGGCCATCTTCTGAATTAACGTTGGACGTTTTTCATAGTTTTTCACTTACGAAACACCCAAAACGTTACACATCAATTGCTGCTTGCAGCAGTAGTTTGTGCTGGATGAAAAAATGCGTCTGTCAGTATGACAGGCGTATGCATATAATCTCTCAAAGGCGAGTCGGGGGCGTAAAAGCCCCCGGTCCCCGGTTGGTACTTTCGGCTTCATTAGAAGCAAACGAGCCAACTCCTATTATCCGCCATGCAAAACATCTTCTGATCTATTAAACCGAGGAAACTCAGGATGAAAAAAATTGAAGCCATCATCAGGCACTTTAAACTCGAAGAAGTAAAGGATGCGTTAACCGCCAAGAATATCCAGGGAATGACCGTAACGGAAGTTCGCGGTTTTGGACGACAAAAAGGACATAAAGAACAGTACCGCGGTGCAGAATACACCGTCGATTTTCTGCCAAAGGTGAAAATTGAAATTGTGGTTGATGACGATACCGCTCAAACTGCAATCGATACCATATTGAATACAGCTCGTACCGGAAATATTGGCGACGGGAAAATATTCGTCTCCACACTAACCGATACAATTCGTATTCGTACCGGTGAAACTGGCGAAGAATCTATTTGATTCCACAGCACGGCTGGTTTGTTTTGACAGCCGTAACCAAAATCGATTCTTTTTTGGAATTTGCGAAACACGCAAAGAAATTAACCATTAGTAGTACAAGACTATAATGCACCGAATATCCCCAAGCGTTTCGCTCCTCTCTGAAGGTGCGTCTCGACGCACCTTGCAAGCTGGTTCATGAGTTCCACAAATTTAATTTCTGAATCCCTGAAATCCCGCTGGCAGGATTTGCGGACCGAGGTTGTTACGCGATTTCAAAATGGAGAAATTACTTCTACCGAAGCAACTGCACTGCTTTCAGATTCGATGGACTCTTTTCTGCTGGAGTTGGTCGAATTTTCAAGTGACGGTTTTTCTGAGCAGGCTTGCGATTCGATCTTCAACCAACTGGCCATCATTGCGGTCGGTGGCTACGGCCGTGGCGAGATGTTCCCTTTTTCCGATGTCGATCTGCTGATTACCTATGAGCGAACATCTGACAGCGAATTGCAGGAATTTGCATCACGCTTTATCAGAAACTGCTGGGATGCCCGACTGAAGCTGGGGGCAGCAACACGTTCGATCTCGCAGACTGTTTCTCTGTTGCGGGAGGAATCGCAGGTTGCAACGGCGTTGGTTGAAACCCGGTTGATCTGGGGAAGTGAAGAGTTACACCAGAAACTGCGAACTCGCTTTGAAGGTTGGCTGCAAAAATCGAAACGCCCATTTATCGATGCTTGCGAAGAATCTCGCAAAACGGAAATTAAAGAATCTGCTTCTGCTGTTTATTCGCTTGAGCCCGATGT
>WFOZ01000983.1 GCA_015487825.1 Planctomycetaceae bacterium | reverse complement strand
GCCTATAGATGCGATCGTCTAATGGGTTTGAGAATTTAAAAGTTGTATCCTTAAGCCAATCTTTATCAAACTGACTCAAAAAGCCTTTGGTTTTTTCATTCTTCGATGCATCTTGTCTGCCGATGACAAATGAGCTTCTTTCAGGCTTTCCTGATTTTGTCTTTTCATAGTTTTTCGCAAGCTCTGCTGCAATGCCAACGATGTAACGATAGGCATATTCGCCAAACGGATCTTTGGTGCCACCTTTGGCAATTTGCATACGGATAAACGCCTTGCCCAGCTTGCCGACATTGTGCAGCAACGCACCAACTTCAGCGAGTAGAAGAGCAACGCGGCTATCTTTTAGTATTTTCAGATCATCATTCATTCTTCACCTCCTGTCAGCATTGCAGCAATTAATTCGGTCATTTTCACCAAATCGCTGAAACTCGTGAAAGAGCGATTGATGGATAGCTTTGCAGCGCTCTCAGACTGTTCAGAGACAGCATCACCTGTTGCCAATTCGGCCTTTTCTTCCTCTTGCTTCTCCCACCACTTGCGGGCTTTTTCATAGCTCCACCAAGCTTTTTTGTTAAGCTTTGTCTTGCCCTTTTTGCCGGGGATTATGAATTCTTCTTTATCCCGGTAGCGAAAAGTTCCGTCAGGATTGAGATAGTCTGGTTTCAAACGATCCGGTGCTTCAAGGTAGGGCTTCAAGGGTTCTGCTACTTCTGCAGCTACTGAGCCTCCTTGCTCATCTGCATCTGAATCTTCAAACCGCACTCCGATCGTACCATTGATACTTTCTTCCACAATCCCGAAACCACTGGTACGCTTGGCTGAGAATCCATAAGTCCGGAACATAGCATTAATCCCTTTGGCAACGAGGAGCAAATCTTCGGCAACTTCGGTTTTTAAGTTCGTTTGTGTTCCATCTGCTTCGGTGCAGCCGACACGATGGAACGGAACGTAAAGCAAGCTGAAAACACCGGAAGAGCCATTGGGAACGACTTCAAACAGAATCGGGTCGGTACCTGCTTTTCTCTGTCGGCTTTGCGGGTTGATGATTTCTAAACCAATATCATAGAAAAAAGTGGGGAAGAAAGTAAGACAACCACGCCGCAATTCTTTGCTGTTGTCTTCCTCCAGCCTGTCATTTCCGAACAATCGAATTATTTCAGGGTGATTTCTCCTTTTCCCCAAGTGATGAAGAGCTGAAATCAAATTGCCCTTCCAACTGCTCGGTGCAACAAAGGGCACACGAAAAACCTTATCCTTGCGAATAGGATTTTCAATGATATAGAAATCGTTGTCATCACGTGAGATATATGGTTCATCAAGCAAAAAGTGAAATCTGATGAAAAACGATCCAGGCGGTAAGACGTCCATACTTGGGGTCTGCAATTCTTTCCATAGCAAATCAAAGAGTTTTTTTAAATGCCATTTTTTTAATTGCGATTCAGGAAAATTCTTATTCCTTATCCGGTTTTCCTGCCAAATGGAACGAAAAGCATCCGGGCTCGCAGGCTGGGGATCATGATTTGCCCGTGATACTGCCTGCATGTACAAGTACATTGCGGGACTGTCTGTTTGTTCAAACAACTGAAGTCGTATTTTTGCAGCTTCTCTGTTACACTGATTCTTTTCCTCTCCCCAGCATCCTTTGGCTTCGGCCTCCTTTTGTCCCAAAGCGGTTACGTGATCGCGACAAGATTCAACATTGTCAGATATAAAGTCGTAGCTCATATCGATTCCTCCTTAAAGCAGGCTTTTCAAGTATTCAACATAGTCAGAAGTTTGTAGGCCCGTATCGCGAGGGCTGTTAAGTTCTCGCCAGCGTGTACAGCTCCCATTCCTGTCGAGAACGCTGCGCAAATGTGTGATGATTTCATCGCGGCTGATTGCGACTCCGGGGAATCCTTTTTCTGGTACCCAGCCCCATATCCGAATTCTGTGATCGATGATCCGCGAGAGAAAGACCTTTGCTCCTTCGGCCATATTTCCTTTGGTCCACCCCAAAAACTGGTGACGTAATTCAGCACGACTTGAGTCACTGGCAATTGATGTCGGCCCATCTCGGAAGGCCTGGCGAATGTCGTATTTCAGATTAGTCAGTGTTTGCAGGTTGCTAACGAGAGGAATATCGTATTCTGCGAAGAACATATTGCGGAGACTGGGCAGTCCGCTATCAGAACCAGCATTTACCTCGTTGCCATGAAGTATATCCTGAACAAACTGTTGCACATCGAACTCAGAAGGATTATTAATACTGACCAGTCCATAACCAAGCTGTCCTTTGCTGGCCAGATTGCCCTGAGTTTCAATGAGTTTGAATAGTCCAAGAATGATGTAGGGCTGAAACGCTGGTGCCAATGGTATAACTTCAAGTTGAAAAGAGCCCACGCGACCTTCCGGGTAATAGTACGTGGGCCGTCCCCTTTTTTTAGGATTTCTCCGAGAGATATTCCTGGTTGAGTCATCAGTAGTTACCACAGGTGTATTAAATGGCCCTTTACTGGTTAAGTCAACAACCCTTAGTCGAAATTGCCTGGCCCAACCTGTAGCTCCAAAAACCTGGCAAACAGGGCAAAGACCGGCTTGTTCTGCTGCTTTCTTGGCCTGACCATGCTCTGATAAACGCTTACTGAATATATCAGCATTCAATTGACAGGAGTTTCCAGTTGACGGATCACAGATATTCTGGCTTATGCCTCGCAAAATTGCTTCATACCACCACCGCAAACTTCCAATAATACCGGTAGTATGAACTCGATCAGCTTTTTTGCTATCCACCCCTCCGGTCCACAGCGGCGTTACTGTTTCTAATTCGATTTTCATTCAACAGGCCTCCAACCGATTGTTGGTTGTTGTTTATTATTTCCCATGCTTCCGATTCAGATTTTTTGTTTCAACAATTCCTTCACCATTCTTTCCATGTCATGCTGTGCACAGTGCTGCCAGTCGAGATTGTGCTCGACAGCATCTACCAGGTCTTCGATCCAGGGCGCAAATTTCTCGCTGAATTTCTTGCGCAGCGGTCGCAGGCCGCGAAAATCCACCGTCATCATAAAAGGAATTTTGATGACGATGAGATTATCTTTAGATAAACCGCAATAACGCGAGATGAGATGAGCATCACGCTCATCCCCCCCCATGACGATCGGAAATGGACTGATGGTGAAGCGCACGGAGCCATAC
>WFOZ01000982.1 GCA_015487825.1 Planctomycetaceae bacterium | reverse complement strand
GATTCTGATTTTTATTCTGGCGGGCTGGACCCCATTGATCTGGAAACAACTGAGTCTGTTTTTGTCTGCCTTTTCTGTTTCCCGGCAAATTCGCGTAACCGATCTGATTCCCAATGTGCTTCGAAAAACACTCTCCTCAATTCCCTCGGGAGAGTTAATCGGGCAGCCGATTCCGAGCAGAAATCGCAGCGATGATCGTTACGAACTGCTTGCAAAATTTCAGGGGATATTGAAAACGCTTGGCTTCGATCAGATTATTGTCGTTGTGGACCGCGTGGACGAGCCTCATTTGATCAACGGTTCTGCAGAACGGATGCGGGATTTGATCTGGCCGATGTTCGACAACAAGTTCCTCAAACACCCCGGCTTCGGTTTCAAACTTCTGCTCCCCAGCGACATGGCTCCGTTTTTGCAAAAACAGGAGCGGGATTTCTATGAACGTTCTCGTCTCGACAAACAGAATCTCATTATGTCGCTCAACTGGAGTGGAGAATCGCTGTACGATATGACAAACGACCGCATCCGCGCCTGCTCAGGAAAAGAGGGTCCCCCTGCCAACGTGCAGGATCTGTTTGATGAAGCCGTTACCAAAGCCATGCTGATCGATACGTTTTCTCGCCTGCGAGTTCCCCGACATCTGTTCAAATTCTTCCATAAACTGATTGTCGATCACTGCACCAAACATACCGAAGACGAACCAAACTGGAACATCGGCCGCGATTCACTACAAACAACCTTCGCATTGTACCTGCGGGATTTAGACGCCTTCGACCGCGGTGCAGGCACATTGTAAAGCAAAGTGCAGGGCCCGCTATTGCGGACCAAAATTTACGTTAGCTACCCGTTTTCTTGTAGGATGGTGTGCTTGCACCCATCTTTTCGGTCTCTATTTTGTCATGCTGTTAAACGAAATATGCAATGATATCATTCTCAATAGTGCGTACTATAATCAACTCAACCAAAACGAGAACAACATGAAAAACAAAACAGCCGAAAATAATTCCAGGCGTTCCTTTTTTAAGTCAGCATCGCTTGCGGCAGCAGTTCCTTTGCTTGCTCACTCTCCTTTGGTCGCTGCGGCCCGGAAGGAAAGAAAATTGGAACCGAAATGTCCGTCATTTCGGTACTGCCTGAATACGAGTACGATCAGAGCGGCGAAGTTGCCTTTGCCGAAGGTTATCGAAATTGCAGCAGAAGCCGGGTACGATGGCATCGAACCGTGGATTGGTGAAATTGATCAGTTTGTTAAAGAAGGTGGGAAGCTGAGCGACGTACGCAAACAACTGGAAGATTCCGGTTTGCAGGTCGAATCGGCCATCGGTTTTCCTCGCTGGGCTGTTGATGATGATCAGAAGCGGAAAGCAGGGTTTGAAGAAGCGAAACGGGGAATGGATCTGGTTCGACAACTGGGAGGAAAACGGATTGCAGCACCGCCTGCTGGCATCTACAGCAAAAACAGTCCGAAAGTTGACCTGCTTCAGGTGGCGAAACGGTATCACGATTTGCTGGATTTGGGGGTTTCGATGGAAGTGATTCCGCAGGTGGAAATCTGGGGACCATCCTACAACCTTTCACACATTTCAGAAGCGATTTTTGTCGCAACGGCTGCTAATCATCCCGCGGCTGCGATTCTTCCGGATATCTATCATCTGTTTCGAGGCGGCTCCGGTTTTGATTGGATTCGGATGATGTCCGGCGATGCGATTCAGATTTTTCACGTCAATGATTATCCGGCTGAACCGGCCCGTGAAAAACAGAATGATTCGATGCGAGTCTATCCGGGCGATGGCGTCGCACCGATGAAACTGATTTTTCAATCGCTACAGAAAATCGGTTTCCAAGGCGCACTTTCGCTGGAACTGTTCAACAAAGAATACTGGAAACAACCCCCTGCCCTGGTTGCAAAAACCGGCCTTTCAAAAATGAAACAGGCTGTTGCCAGCGGATTGGAATAGAACGCGTGGTCCGCGGGTAGCGGACCCTGCACTCGAAAACTAAGATTATTTTGACTCTTGAGAGCATCGCATGTTACAATGTTGGCACCTTCTTACTCACGGGAAAACGACTATGCCGATAGAACTGACTCCGGAATTGATTCAAACGGCACTTCAATTGCCAACTCAAAAGCGAAAGCAACTGGCTCAACTGCTGCTCGATAGTTTGGAAAGTGAGCAGAAAACGTCTGAGGTGCCAAGGGCGTTTTTCGATCCAGCGACCGGCGAAACTTATGGCCTCGAAGAGTTGCGTGCAAAACTTGCTGAAAGCGAAGCGGCTGTTGAGGCAGGCGATTACATTGACATCCAGTCTGCTCAGGAACTGAAATCGTTCTTTGATACCGTTAAGCAGCAAGGGCGGGAGCGGCTTGCTTCTAAAAAATCATGAGCAAATTCCGCTTAACCGGCCCTGCTCAGCGAGATCTGTCCGTCATCTGGGATTTTATCGCAGCCGATAACGTAAAAGCAGCAGACAGATTGATGGATCGCTTCTACGAGAAATTCCTCCAGATTGCTTTAACGCCAGAGTCCTATCCAATTTATCCAGAAATTGAGAGTCCTTTTCAATTTGCGATTGTCAAACCGTATGTCATCTTTTTTCTGATACAAACAGATCGTATCGAAATCCACCGTATCATTCATGGGGCTCGGGATATTCCTCATCTGCTTGAGGATCATCCTGATGAGAAATAGGCTGAGTGGATCATATCATGGGAAGAAGGAGTTGCAGTGTCCAAAAAAGAGTTAAAGACAGTGAAAGAAGTTTTATTCTGGTCATATGCAAATCTTGCTATGGCCCATAC
>WFOZ01000981.1 GCA_015487825.1 Planctomycetaceae bacterium | reverse complement strand
CCACGCACACCAACTTTCAGCAAGCGGTCTGTTCGATTAAAGCCTGCTGTGAACAACTCCAGCACTATCTGGATGAAGGCACCAGCCTGTTGGGCTGAGCCCGGTAGATTTCGTATTCCGAAGCAGATCTCCAATAGACGACAAAGCAAATGCCCTGCCCTGCTTTTATGGAACGGGCTCAATTGTAATGACACGGGCAGTCGGACGGGCACGATCGATCAGAAGTGGTTTCCTGGAAACTTCTTCTGCCAAATTTCCAGCCGCATCCCGAGCAACAATTTTCAAATACAATTTTGTGGGAGCATTGCGAGGAATGCGGAATGAATGCGTTCCTACGTTTTTCAACGCTCCCTCGGCCTGCTGCCAAGGCCCTAAACGACTACCGGAATAGAAAATGGAAATGGGATTTTCAGCGGGATAGTTGTCGGCATATTGCCACTGAACGGTAACCGTATCGATCCTTTCCCCACGCCCCTGAAAGCTGTTTAATAGCTGGATATGAGGTTTGCTGGAATCGACAATGAGATCGATTTGACGCTTTTGCCCCGGTTGTGGCGGAGGTTCTGCATTACCAACGCCGCTATGAATACGAAAATGAAACCCGTAACGACCATCCTCGGGAACCTGAACGGTCATCGGACTTTTCAAATCGGCATCGACGCCATACCGCCACCACTGTTGACCGTTATCCTGAGTAACAAACAGCTCCACCACGCTGACGCCAGACGGCCCGACCCCGGCAACCTGATAGTCAATCTCGAACTGATGCGAATTCATATATCGTGTTGTTTCCAGATTGTGGTAAGTTGGTTGAGATACTTGTGTGGCAGACATGTCAGAAGAAATGTTTTCGACAGGTGATCGCTCAATGCTACCCGCTGCAGAATTGCCTGTTACTATTGGGGACACCTGAGAATTTCCCGATGGAATCGAATTCGCATCCACCTGTCCGGGCAGCGTTAAAATCGGCTGAACCGCGTGCTCCTGCCTGGCGGAAGAAAGCTGTATCGAAGATGGATTACTGTTATCTTTGACGGGGGTTCGATTATGAACACGCCTGACGTTGAAATTTGAGTTGGCCAATTGATTAGCCTGGTCAGTCTGCTCTGGTACGGTGGCAGCCAATTTGACTATTTTTTCAGTCACGTTTCCGGCTGCATCGACAAAGCGGCCACGAATCTCCGGGGATTGTCCTCTCCGAATTTTCCAGGAAGTTCTTCCGGCCAACTTCTTTTTTACGTAAACGCGGTTCCATGGATCCTCGCTACTGTTGCGAAACGACAATTCAAGTGAATTCACAACAGGGTGTGCATCTGAGACCTTCCAGCTTAATTCCAACTGACGCCCCGGCTTGAGTGAAACATTCAGTTCCATTCTGGCTGGCGTACGATCAACTACGATTTTCAAACCAGGAGGATTTAGCGACGGTTCCGGGTGCATCACCTGCTCGGCATCGCTGACGGCGACGGAAAACCAGTAGTCGCCATCCGAATCCGGTTGGAAGAGAAACTGACTCTCGCTCAGTTCGGCTGTGGCGACCTGTTTCCAACTTCGCCCCTGATCACGGGAAAGAAACAGGTGCACCTTTTGTGCGTTAAGCCGTTTTAGTTCCTGCTGATCAAAACGAAACGGTATTGAGAACTGCCGGCGCGAAGTAATTATTTCAGATCGTGCGGCAGCCTGAACCGAAACATCGGCGAACCCGAAGAGTGAATGTAACACTGACAGCACAGACAGATACAGGAACTGCCTCATAACTTCCCCCCTATAACGGTTGCGGCCTTCCCCAACTGCATAAAAATAAAAAGGAAACCGGAAAACCGTCGTTTTTTTATCTAACCAAAGCGTTCCCCAACGCTGGTGGGAAAATGAGGCCGTCTACCACACTGTTGGCATACAACACGAGCGTGAAACGATCCCTCGTCATTCCCCGTATCGAGTGTATCGGTTATTCCGGATGCGCAGCTTGAAGAGAATGTATCAGAGATGCCCTAAAGTTGGGGCTCAAAACTGAAATCGACCAAACAGGAAGTATTCATAAGAACACATACTGTCTCTTATACACAT
>WFOZ01000980.1 GCA_015487825.1 Planctomycetaceae bacterium | reverse complement strand
CTTTACGGATATTTTGCACAAACAGAGAAAAACTTGCTCCTCCGCGATAGCCGGCAGCTCGTGTGAACCAGGAGAAGTAATCTTTCTGCAATTCGAATGTCCAACCGGTTTTAAGGTGGCGGAGCGTTTTTGCAAAATCGATCTGTTCTTCCTGAGTCGGAGAATCCATTAACTGAGCAACAATTTTCTTTGCTGCAGAGGGGGCCTGCAAATAGACAAGCATCTGGGCCAGTTCTGAATTCAGTGAGACTGCTTTGGCTGGAAACAGCGGAGTAAACTTTTTGACAAGACGTTCTCGTGTTTGCAAACCTGGAGGGCCAAAACGATCGAAGCAGATTGTGTAAACACGTATCATGGTCAATTTTTGTGGCACACTCAATGAGTTCCAATCGAGACGATCAAGTGATTTCAAAATAGCACGCTGATCAGGATCGGTCTCAGTCTTTTTCGACAGGTTGTTCCAATCGGGAAGCGGGGTGTCGATGTTCTCTTCTTTTCCCATCACTTCTCTCTGTTTATTTCGTGCCAACGCCATTAACGACATCAGCGATGTCCAGGGATCGGTTGCAGCTATTGCTTTTTCCCGCCATTCGCTTTCATGTCGATGTTCAATCGCAATTCGGGCAGCGAATCTGATAAAGCGATCTGAATGCCCCAGAGAAGGCCATGCTTTTTCCACGGCATCGGGATGATCGCCCAGGTGCAGTTTTTCCAGTTCCCTGCGCTGTTGACGCATTTTTTGGAATGGATCTGCAACAGGTTTTGCGGGGGAGGTTGATTCGTCTCCCTGATAAGTCACGCGGTACAAACCGGACTGTACTTTGCGACCACCGATTGCAAAATACATCGCCTGGTCGATCGGATTGATAACGATATCGGTTAAAGGCAGCGGAGTCCCTGTGATAAATTCTTCTGCAGTGGCGGTGTAAGTGGCCCCTTTCGGCTCCAAATGGACGGCGTACAGCTTTCCGTAGCTCCAGTCGTTAATGAAGAACGCATTCTGATATTTCGCCGGGAACTTTGCACCATAGCCAAATGTGACACCAGTTGGTGAACCGGGACCGATATCAATCACAGCAGGTAAACTGTCCTGATAGTAATCCGGCCATTTTCCGCCGCCGTTTCGCCAGCCGAATTCTGCACCGGAAACGACGTGATTGACCCGCGTTGGACGATACCACGGAGTATTCATGTCCCATTCCATATCTGCATCGAAGGTAAACATTTCGCCTTCGCGGTTCAAAGCAGCATCGTACTGATTGCGAAACCCGGTTGCGACCAGTTCCCATTCTTTTCCCTCAGGATCGATCCTGCAGACAAAACCGCCCGGTGCAGGAGTCCCTTTCATAAAGCCGCGACCATAAATACGAGGCAAGAGCAGGTCTTCATCCCAATTTCGTGGAACACGAGATGTTGCAAGAGTTGTCATTTCTGTGCGATCACCACAGACAATATACAGCCCTTTTTTATCCTGCGTGTAAAACACAGCATGTGGCCCGTGTTCTCCGGTACCAATTAAAGAGCGAAGCAGTTTGACGGTGTCGAGTTGATCATCGCCATCGGTATCGAGTACGCGATACAATCCTCCTTCATATTTTTTCGCTTTGTTGACAGAAACATAAAGTGAATCGAAAGCCCAGAAAAGTCCCTGTGCTTCTCCGATATCCACATCGATTTCTTCGATTTTTGTCGGCTCGGAACAACCAATCGGCGAGGGAGTTACTCGGAACAGGCCACCATACTGATCAGAGACGATGAGTCGTCCTTTAGGATCAACACACATCGAAACCCAGGAGCCTTCGACATCTTTGGGGACCGAATAAAGCAGTTCCACCTTGAACCCCTTTGCCACTTTCATCGCAGCAGTTGGGGTCGCCTGTGGTCCCTTTTGTTTTGGAGTTACTTTCGCAGTCTTTTTAGTTTTTTTTCTAAAATGCTTAATGCGAATATTACGAAACTGAGCCTTCATTGCAGGACCACGATGTACCTGAAAAGCGATCAAACCTTTCAATTCGCGTTCCGATTTCTGGTTATCGATAAACTCAATTGTTGTTACGCCATCAATTTTGTGAATCTGCCTGTTCCCTTTGCAGATAATTGTCATCGAATGCCATTTGCTGAGGTCTTTCTGATCAACGGGAACATCCAGTTTCTCAATCTTTTTTTTGCCATCTTCAGTAGCAGTTACCTTCTGCCCTCTTTGAGCAAGAATGCCTCGTCCCCGTTCATCGTACAGCATGGCGGTGTACGGGGGATTGGGGTGAATATCTGCCTGATATCCGCCAATTGACCATTTACCAACCTTTTTCATACGTTTGCTGCGGTACTGAACACCGGAATTACTTTTGCCTTCCATGCGAAATTCGAGACGAAGTTCGAAATCCCCGGCAGTTCCTTTCCAGATCAAAAACTGGTTATATTTAAGATGATCCGGGCCGTTGGTGATGCCGGTGATCACTCCATCCTGAACAGACCATAATTCGGGATTACCATCCCAGCCGGAAAGGTCTTTCCCGTTAAATAGTGACTCAAACCCCTTTTCTTCCGCAAAAATGGAACAATTCAGACAAGTCAGAGTCAGTAATAGTGTTGGTAAAATCTTTTTCAGAAGCACTTTTCTTCTCCGGTATTCAAGATGCAGGTTAATCAGTACTGTATTGTTCAATGCAGCAGAGCTTATGTCAAACCACCCACAAGGATGGAAGCGATGCGAAGTCTTTGGAAATTAACCTCGCCATCAGATACAATGCGGCCCACTTGACAGGAAACAGCTGATTTTCAGGAGCAAAGAGGACCGGTTATGGCGAGGCATTGGAAGTTTAAT
>WFOZ01000979.1 GCA_015487825.1 Planctomycetaceae bacterium | reverse complement strand
TCTTTGGTGGCTTTGCCCTTTTCAAAAAACAGCACTACGGTTTTTACCCCCGCGCCCAAAAACGTGCCGCCCGGCATATCCAGCACCGTATGCAGATTGCAGCTTTCCAGCAGTTCCTTGCGCAATGAGACAGAGGCATTGTCGCTATTGCTCAAGAAGGTGTTCTTGATGACAACCGCCGCGCGGCCACCGGCCTTCAGGCTCTTTATGAAATGCTGCAAAAACAAAAACGCGGTTTCGCCGGTTTTGACGGGAAAATTTTGCTGCACCTCTTTACGTTCTTTGCCGCCAAAGGGTGGGTTGGCAAGGATAATGTCGAAGCGGTCTTTTTCCTGTAAATCCATCACATTTTCACCAAGGGTGTTGGTGTGGATGATGTTGGGGGCCTCTATGCCGTGCAAGATCATGTTCATAATGGCGATCACATAAGCGAGGCTCTTTTTCTCCTTGCCATAAAAGGTGCGCTTTTGCAGGATTTCCAGATCGTCGGTGGTGCTGGCCTTTGGCCGCAGATAATTAAAAGCCTCACATAAAAAGCCTGCGGAGCCGACAGCACCATCATAAATGGTTTCGCCAATGGTCGGGGCGGTGACCGCGATCATCGCACGGATCAGCGGGCGCGGGGTATAATACTCGCCGCCATTGCGACCCGCATTGCCCATGTTTTTGATCTTGGCTTCGTAGAGATGAGATAGCTCGTGCTTTTGATCCTGATTATTAAAAGAGAGCTGATCCATCTCCTCAACCACATCACGCAAGGAATAACCGCTTTGAAAACGGTTTTTAATCTCGCCAAAAATCTCGCCGATTTTATATTCAATGGTGTTGGCATCTGTGCTGCGCTGTTTGAAGCCTTTCAGGTATGGGAACAGCTCGCCATCCACATAGGCGATTAAATCATCGCCGACCATCGCATTATCATGATCAAAGCTGCCATCAGCTTTCTTTGGCGCTGCCCAGGTGCTCCAGCTATGTTGCGGGTCAATAATGCGGCTATAGGTTTTGCCGACTAGTTCGGCTTCCATCTCGCGCTCTGTTTCCAAAGCGTCGAGATATTTCAGGAAAAGGAGCCATGAGGTTTGCTCGGTATAATCCAGCTCCGATGCGCAACCAGCCTCTTTGCGAAGGATGTCATCAATATTTTTAAACGTCTGCTCGAACATGTTTTCCTGCTTCCTACGGTTCTTATTGTTTTTATTCAAAAAATTCTTCATCCACTCTTTTCAGGTGCAATATCTCTTCGTCACGGCAACCAACATTGTATCGTATCATTAGTTTCGTAAGTTGTTGACCATTGATAAGGACAATTCTCATACCTAAATCTTTAGCCGTTTTGCTTGCTGCTGGGCTAAAAGATGATGTTGTAAAGAATAACCCCTTTTGCGCTTTCTTCAGGTTCAAAGCGCCAAAGAAATCACGAATATCGCCTGAGCCAATATTGTTACCTTCAGCATATCTTTTTGCCTGAATATAAATTTGATCGACACCTAGAGGGTCTTGATCGACAACTCCATCAACGCCGTTATCACCTGACTGTCCAAGCGCACGAGCTGCGTCTTCCGACGTACCGCCGTACCCCATAGCCAGCAACAACTCGACAATCAGTTCTTCAAAAAATTGGGGTGATGCTCCTCTCACCCTGCTTAGCAAATCTGCGGCGAGTGCTGCATTAATTTTGCTATGAGCCGCGCGTAGAATTTCGTCGGGAGTGGCGCTTTCTTCTACCAGTTCTTTTTCATCATGATTTGATGGTGATTGCGAACCTTTACGATTCTGAAACTCTTGAAAAGCATCAAATTGTTTCAGGAATTTATTATCAATACGATCCAGGTTTTGCGTCAGAATTTTACGACCCTCATCAGTCGCAACATAAAACCCACGTCTTGGAAATTCGACTAACCCCGCTTGCTTTAAGTAAGATTTTGCCCAATGAACACGATTATCAAAAGTGCGTTGTTTCCCACTTGGCAAGAACTGCTCTCGTTCTTCTGCTGTCATTTTGTATTTTTCAGCAAGAGCATCAATTACGTCACGCACATTGACTTCTTTTTCTGAACCTTTTTGTAGCACCGGCAACATCAATGTCTGATAATCTGGGATCATTTGGCGTCCCTTAGTTGCGTATTATCATCATTAGCACCTTCATGATTTTTTACATAGGCACGCATATATTCACGTATCACTTGCGCGGCTGGGCGATCTTGCGCGCGGCAAATTTCGAGAAATTTCTCTCGAAGATCGCGATCAATACGAATGCGTAGGCCAGCGTCTTTTTTCATGACAGACAGTGTAGCCAATGGATGCACATTTGAATAGTAAAATATTTATCTATTTTTTAATGGACATAATCCCTACGCTAGCAAGGCTGGTTCCAGCCTGCTTATTCCTTACTAGCTTTTTTGACCAAAGTTCATTTGAAAAAAGGTAGTGGTGCGGGCGGGGGGACTCGAACCCCCACGGCCAATGGCCAACGGATTTTCTTACCTACCACGGCTTTCGCCGCCTTTGGGTCAGGCGTTCACCTGATAACCCAAAGTTTGGGGTCTGGACTATCCCTTCATCATAACCGGAGTTCTCCGGCTTTAGATGCTGCCCGTCTAGTCTCTACACCTTCCGAGGTCATGCTGTTCAGCTAGACCAAGGCTTGGCTCGGGATTGGCTTAGGTCAGGTTCCTGTCCCTTAGCTTTCCCCGAATTTGAGCAGTTCTACGTCCCGCGTTTCCGCGCGCGCACTCAAATTAATCTCGTTTAAGTCCGTAGCGTCTACCTATTCCGCCACGCCCGCATATCGGTGTTTTATGCCGATTTTTCAGAGAGTATCAAGTTCAAATATTTTTTGCCAGAGCTAATTTCACTTATCCAGTTTTTTACTTAAACTTTTCTTCCTTCGAACATTAATTGCCGAAGCATCCAGTACGTTCTTTATGTGTGCAGCGTAGTATTTCTCTATCATTTCTACGCTTGTTCGGCAATTTTTAGCTATTTGATAAATGTCAGCTCCTTCCATTAAACGCAGGCAAATATACGTATGCCTCAAGCTATATGCAGTACGGCGATTTCCCTCTCGGTCTATCTTGAGGTCTTCTTCTTTCAAGATCGCATTGAACATATCACGGTGTAAATTATTGAGTGGGAATATTAGATCAGTTGGCTGCGGATTATTCCGCTCAACAATCCGGCGATATGGTTGAACCGCCCCTGTCGTGCTCTTGCAATATCCTACGCCTCGTTTTCCGCGTACTTCGATCTCCAGGATGGTCTCTTTGGTGTTCAAATCTTCGACGATATCGACATCGCGGTGTTCCAGGCGTTTAACCTCATCAGGACGCAAGCCAGTATTGGCCATAAACAAAACAAAGTCATGAAGTTGTTGTGCCGCCCAATAATGGCGCGTGCCTTCCAGCTTGGCGACACGCGCACGAGTGGCGGTATAAAGCTGTTTGTATTCCTCTGGTGAAAACCAAGCCCTGTGGGTGATTTTCCCTGAAGTTTTATAGGGAGTGGACATATCGGGCAGATGCGTCAGCCAGCCATGACGAAGCGCTGTCTTTAGCGTCTGCCGAAGCGTTACGATTTCTTGATGCATTGTGCTACGCGCTGGTGGCTTCCCTTTAATGGAATTTTCCTGCCTCCAGATTCGATAATTCTGTATTTCACCTGCGGTGATTTCTGATAATCCTTTGTCTCCGAAAAAAGGAATGAGATAATTGTCCAGCCTCAACCTGTGTCCAGCAACATAGACCTCGCTTCGCTGGCCTTGGGTTATGACGGGAAACTCTTTCCAAAACTGAATAGCTGCTTCTTTGAAGGTTTTCTCAACCTTCAAAATACCCTGCCTTGCTTTACCGCGTAATTCCAAATACCAGTCCTCGGCAAAGTCCTTAGCTTGGGCAAGGCCTGTTTCTTTGGTGCTGGCGCGCCAGTTTTTGCCTTTCAAAAATGAGGCGCACTGCCAGTATTTAGAGTTTGGGCGTTGGTATAGATG
>WFOZ01000978.1 GCA_015487825.1 Planctomycetaceae bacterium | reverse complement strand
TTTATCGCTTGCAGAAGCTGCGGAACTCTTTCGAGTTTTTGTTTTTGTTCTTGAAGCGCGACGAGTCGTACTTGTACTCTTAATGGGCATAAATTTTTCCTACCGCGATGAGAATTCGTGGATTCTCCAAATAAAATGATATCTAGCAAACAATCACGTAATCGAATTGGCGCAACTCCCACCAATTCAAACGGAATACAAATCTTCTGTAAGAATTGTCTGAAGTATGCTGTAGAGGGGAAGGCTGGAATGCCTGGCCTCTGCTTAACCGTTTCTTGAATTAATAAAGATTCCCCCAATGCAAGGAACCTGACTGTCAGTAGTACTAAAAAGGGGGCTCTGTCAGGTTTTGATCTACAGAAGCTCGATTAACTCGCACACGAGTTAATGTGCGTATACAAAGAAGCTCTGCTTGTAACACAATCAAGACTTAACGGAACCTGTTACTTCTCTAACAGACCCGACTTACAGGATTCCCTTCCAGATAGCTCAAGGAAGCACCTCTCTCATCATGGCATGCGCCATCGTTTTCAAACAACTGCCCCGATCATGCTGAATATTCGATTCGAAAAACAGCGTCGTGCAGCAAATTAAGCCTGAGAGAAAACTCCAAAACATTATGGCCGAAAAACAGCAATCAGGTCGAAGTAACTTTCGAACATGCTCGCATTTTAGCCGAAGCTGTATACTGACCGGCAATCCTGCCGATGGGTGACAGCCATGTTACAATGAGCCAACAATCCATTAAAAAATACATAGAAAAACTGACGATAATCCAAGCTCTTCTGAACCTGGCAGAGAACGCAATGCACTCATTTGAGAGAGCCGCATCTCAATGCAGCCAGTTTCTGGTCAACGAGAAGCTCGCCCGGTTGCCAAGAGGTATTTCATCTTAGCGGGAAGTTCTCACTTGTTAAACTCTTCACTCACCCGGCACCGCCGGTCTAAATGCCGAAACCAATCAGCCCCCCGAAATCTAAAAACAGAGGTATCCGACCGCCAGTGGCATAGTGAGCGTCATATAACAATACGAGTCAAACTGCAAGTAACTCGTAAACAGCTTTCTTTTTTACTCAACAAAAACAGACCCCGATGTCGGAACCCGGATGGTTGAAATAAAACAACTTGCTACAGATCAGAAACGATCCATATGCTCGAAGTATGCCTTACTCCCGGTCCCCTGTCAATCCATCTTACCAAAAGGGGACGAAATGATAAAAAATTCCAAAACTACCTGATTAGGGCATTTTTTCTGTTCAGAATGCTGTTTTCCTCTCGCAGGTGGCCTCTGTTCTCTTTCAATGGGCTCAGAAATTGCTGACGGTTTCTCCTGAAAAGGAAAATACTTCTTAACGGATCAGCGTGGCTTCAATATTTCGTGGTGCAAGAACATGTCTGGTGTTGATATATCGTTCAGGATCAATCTCGAAAATCTCACGGTTTTCTGAGGTACTGAACAGGTAAAGATTATCGTTATAGAAGGCAGCAAACTCTGTGGAGCCCGGAATGGCTCGATCCGTTTCCCACATAATAACGGGATCACAGCCAAGAAGTCGGGGGGCATACTGTTGAGGGTTTTCTTCAAACAGTTCACGTTCCTGCAATCCCGAAAAACGATATTGCTGTTGGTGATACTCAACGCTCCATTGCTTCTTGCCACGGACCCAGGCTCGATCCTGAGCCAGTTTTACCGGGCAGTAACCATCTAACGCGATAAAAACAACTTCCGGTTTTTCTTCATTCTCTTGAGTCGTATAGTCATTCGGGTCGGGGACAATCGATTCCTGTTCCGGGTTATTTTGCTTCTCTGATTTTGTGATAACCGATTCTAATAATTCACGTGGAAACGGAGCTGGCAGCCCAAGCCTGACATCCAAAGGGGAAGTTGGCGAAGGGCCGTTACCGGACTTATTCCTGTTAACGAAAATTCTTTTTGACTGCCGGTATCGCCCCTGTACTCGCATTGCCTGAGAAACATATTCATTCAAACTCATCATCCCGGAGGAAGTCCCCAGCACACGTCCGTTGGGATCGAGAAACAGGTCTGTCGGGTACTGGGTAATCTGATACATCTCCACCAGCTCAGGAGATCGATCTCCATCGACTTTAACCAGAATAATTTTGCCGGCCAGTTCGTTCTTTAGATGCTGCGATGAAAAGACTGTTCGATTCATCGTTTTACATGGTCCGCACCACTGCGTCGAAAAATGAACAATCATCGGCAAATCGTACTCGCGGGCCTGTTTAAGGGCTTCACGAAAATCGTGATATTCAAACTGCCTTTCTTCTGCATGAAGAGAAACAGAAATCGTTCCTGTCAACAACAGGGCAACAAAAGCCCGGCGGCACAAGATGTTCAGATTGGTTGATCGCATTTAATTCCCCAATTCGTTAGGCAACAATTCTTTATCTGTATCGGTTTCATGAGCCGTACAGCGAAAGGCCGTCAGAGGAAGGGCCTGCATTCTTCATACAAACAAGTACAATCACGCGATTATAACGAACAGGCGTGCGGATAATTGATGCAACCGGCACAACCGGACATCTGATCTCAGAAAGTGTTTCAGAAGCGACCCTGTGCTGCATCGTCTGAAGGCGGGATTCTGGTTTCCTGTTTGCTAACCACTGTATACGATCAGTAACCTGGGGTGGGTGGTTCTGTTGGAATGCAGGTTTGCTTTTCTGGACCATTTTCCACCGACAGGTTCACCCATTTTTTGCAGCTTCCACGATAATGAGAAAGCGATCACGATCCAAAATGGTTTCAATTCATCGTTATCATAACCCTCCGGATCAATCGGTCGTTCCGATTGTGAACAACAACCGGCACACGAAGATGGGGGCAAGCACACCATCCTGCATTAGTCTTACTCACCCTACGTCATTTAATCGAAGGCTTTAAGACACCATATTCACCTGCTTTGGTTCCATTCACTCTGATTTTGTGAAAGTCCATTACAAGTCGACCATCATCAAGAAAAAGTATTGCAGCGGAACCCATGACAAGGCCGAGATTACGCTTAAAGTCAACACCTTTGAAACCCGCATTCTGAAACATTGGAGAATTACCAGTAATTGACTCGCCTTGGAATTCAGAGTTATTGACGATAAGGACGTCGCGATCCATATCAATCTTTACGGAAAACCCCTTTGCAAAAAGGAGTCCCTTGATTTCGACGACAGATTTATCTGCTGTTGGCACAAGAATGATGTGCCAGGGACCGATGTTTTCAGTTACTGGCAATCCACCACTCATTCCTGTTACACGCAAACGGTGACCGGACCATCTTGCATGGTCAAGCAGTTTTGCCAAATCACCTGAGCAGTTCTCTTTAATCGAATCAAGTGTGGAAAGTTGCTGTGGAGTTGGCTGCCAATCAGCAGTTTTATTGGCCTCAGTATCTCTGTTTTCAACTGGGGCCAACATCGGTTTCATGTCTACATCCGCTTGGTCACTGCAACCCGAAGAATTTGCTAACAAGAAAAATATCACTAAAATAATGATGTGCCGGTGCATAAGTTTGATACCCTGGTCAGCTAATTTGAAATTTTCGCATGACGATATGAACACTTGCAGGTATGGTACAACAGACTATTACTCGACGCAAGCACTGTCGGATGAGGCATCCTACGGTTCAAAGATGTGACGATACTGATCGAGTGAAGGATGGAAAGACCGGTTTAGTTCAGCAGGATATCGAGGATGCTTTTTGCATCAGCGAAGTTATCTACAACAGCGTCAGGATTGGTCAGTTCGAGATCTTCTCGCGAATAAATTCCGGAAGCGACCGCGAGAACAGAGGCTCCAATTGCACGGGCACATTGCACATCAGCCGGAGTGTCTCCGATAATCCAGACGGTATCACCTTCGGCTATTCCTTTTTGCTTCAGAAACAGTACCGCATCGCGAGCAACGTCATCACGATGTCGGTGTCGGTCTCCGAAGGCTCCAAAAGAGAAATGATGATCCAGATTGAAATGGCGAACTTTCATCCAACCACTATGTTCAAAGTTCCCGGTCAGCAGCCCCACATTTTCTTTTGAATCGGTGGTCAGCTGTGCCGACAATGAATCGAGTAGTTTTTCAACTCCAGGTAAAACGCAACCGCCACGCTGTTTGAGGTGCCCGGGGAGTAGTGTGAAATATCGCCGTTGAAATTTTGCAAACTGTTCTTCGGTTGATTCCAGATCGTGACCTGCCAATAAATCGGAAATGATGGCTCGATCTGTTCGTCCGGCAAAAGGGATGTCGCACTCAATTTTTTCGACACCAAATTCAATCTGTAAAGCTTCCTCCATCGCTCCTTGCCCCGCGTGTCCGGAATCCAGAAGAGTGCCATCGATATCAAAGAGAAACACGTGTGACATAACAATAAGAACCTGAAAAAAGATTAACGAACCGGTGAATGGCGACTCACATCTGCACGGTGAGTTTCCTGGCTCACGAAATCAATACAGTGTACCTCTTTTGTAGAATTCAATCATCAAAGATTGAACGACTATTTTGCAACACATGTAATGTTTCCTTCTCCTTGGGAATATTGCATGCGGGCGATGTTGTAAGAATTACAAGTAATTATTGCTCCAAAGATGGAAGTTCCAACTTCAAATTTCGTAAATATATCCCAAGACTGTACTTCTGAGCTGCCACTTCGCCTGAGGGAAGTTCCTCTTGGTAATCTGCATGATACCGTTATAATACCACATACTACCTCGCTGCAACTCCCTCCCGACTCCCCTGTTGTTCTCTACCTTCCCCGGACTCATTTTCCTGACATGACGGTTAGTTTGATATTTCGAACTCGAATAATAGCAATCCTTTTGGGAATTGCTCTATGTCCGCTTTTGGCGGGATGTGGAAAAACAGTACGTCGTCTGGGAACCGAACAACTGCTGGCATCCGATGCAATCGACCGTGTTATCGCTCAGATCAATTTCTCTCCGCTGGCTGGTCAGAAAGTTTATTTTGATCATCAATACATCAAAAATATAAAAGGGATTGGGTTTGTGAATGGGGACTACATCATCAGTTCTCTGCGGCAACAACTCATTGCAGCAAATTGTCTGTTACAGGATAACAAGAACGATGCGGATTACATTGTCGAAGCACGCGTTGGTGCTTTAGGGACTGATCAACACGAAATCAGCTACGGCGTTCCGGCTAACAATCTGCTCAACACTGCTTCAACTTTTGTTCCTTCTGCGCCTGTTATTCCTACGATTCCTGAAATATCCATCGCCAAAAAAAATAATGAAATCGGGGCAGCCAAGATAGGTGTCTTCGCTTATCACAGGGAAACCAAACAACCTGTCTGGCAAGCCGGAGTAACAACAGACCGCAGTCGCTCCAAAGAATCCTGGTTCATGGGAGCGGGACCATTCCAGTCGGGAACCATCTACGATGGACCGATGTTTGCGGGATCAAAAATCCGTCGCCCGATTCGTAACTTGCTGTTTCGCCGAAAAAATAGAGGGAATGCTCCTGAGCTTCCACCGATCAATTACACGAACCCGCACATGTTCCCGCTGGCTCAGCAACTGATTCAGGATAAAACGTCTGATCTCCCTCCGCTGATGCAACCGGAGCGACAATTAGCCGACCAGAAAAAAGAAGAAGCCGGGCCAGGCAAGGTAATTCCAGCCAGTGCCGAAGAACCTGCAAAAGAAAAATAAACTGCTCCAGTTCGCCAGAAAGAAAGCATGTCCGATTGAGGGTAACTATTCAGTGATGGGTGGCTGGGGACAAATTGTCTGAAGTAGTGTGAGCAATTGACAATACGGCTGGTGACAATTTGCCCCCAGATGCAATGAGATTTCCTATTCTGGGGGCAGATTGTGCAAAAGTTTTCTGAATATTCAAACATTTCCAATAACAATCTGCCCCCAGCCACCCTCCGCTGAATAGTTACGATTGAGCAATAAAAACTTCAATCGAGTCGTTTTCTGGCACGGTTTTTCGCTTGAGCAAAAACATCAACAGACGGAGTTTGTTTCTCTTTCGTGACAGCAGGTTTTTCTGTTGATTTCTTTTCAGCCGTAACAATGGGCGATGCGGTCTCTTTTTTCGATTTTCCCCAGCCACTCTTTTTGCGTTTGCGAACAGGTCTTGTTTTGCGAGCCGTGGAAAGTTGAACGGAGTAGTCTTCCTGCTCTGTCGCCAGGCGGTTTGAGGAAAAGTATTCCCACAATGAAAGCCGCCTGCCTGCAATTTCGATGAGCAGTAGCAGCAGTACGATAGTCAACAGATAGGGCACAAGCGAAACTTTTTTGGGGCTTCGCGGCGAATTCTGAAAGACTTCGAGCACATCGGTTCTCGCTTTGCCGTTAGTGAGAGTGGCCAGTTCTGCAAGCATTTGCTTCCCCGAAGGCAGTCCCGGCCTTGGTGCAAATTCTGGAGAATAAGGCAGCGAAAGGGCAGGGCCACGTTGAAATTCCCGCTCGCTGGTTTTAACAAGCGTGCGATAAGTTCCCATCTGCTCCAGACGGAATCTGGCTTGCAGCGTATCCGGGCCAACCCAGACAAATTCGGGGCTGAGCGTTTCCTGACGGTCTGTTCCGGGCGGAACGACAATCATCTGAGGGATTTCGTTACCGCCGCGGTTCGGGCGTTCCGGATCCAGATCGATCGTCGCAATTGCATCCTGGCCTTCCCGTTTAATCTTGATGAAAACATCATCAGCCGATTCATTCCCCAACAGCCAGCGGGCATGTGTGATGACAAAATCGGAGTAACCTTTCCAGGCGGTTAAATCACCCGAGAACTCGCCATCCATTTCAATCGTGAGCGCTGCAACACGACCTAGCCCGCGATACCAAAAAGCAGCAAACGGAGCTTTGTATTCATCTTTGGAAACGACTCCCATCGTCGCTTCCGCTTTAAGGTAACTCAGATTATATCCATCCACATTCGGAAAGCCCGCCCCGCCCCAGTCTCCGATCAGTCGGGAATCAACAAGTTGCTGGGCTGCGATTCCATCCGGCTGCGTTTCCACATCTTTCTCAACAAAACTGCTGCGGGCGACACTCATGGTATCTTCTGTAAACAACCTGGGCAGCTCAGACGCATCCTGTGTAAACATGATATTCCCGTTACCCAATTTGGCGATATCTTCAAGCAACTTCGCATGGGGATCTGTTGTCGTTCCCAGGCCAATCACACTGACGGTAATCCCGGCTTTATCGTATTCACTAAGCAGTCTTTTGTAAGCTCCCGGCTCTTCACTGTCTGCTGCATCTGAAAACAGAATGATATGCTTGGTACTTTGTTCGGCCTTCATCAATTCATTACCGGCAGCGACCAATGCTTCGTAAACGTAAATTCCGCCCCCCATACTTTGAATGCCCAGCGCTTTGCTCGCGATCGCTTCTGCGTTACTAACGGGAATCAATCGCTGAATCGTGTGCGGAGTGCTGTCAACTGCGATAATGGCGACACTGTCGCCCGGCGAGAGTAACCGCACGCATTCAGCCGTGCCCAGGTTGGCAAGATCCATTTTCGTCTTGCCACCTGAAACCGGTGCAGTCATCGAACCGGAACGATCCAGCGCAATCGCAATCGCCAACCGGTTTTTGCGATGCTCTTCACGAATTTCCATCGAAACCGGCAAAATATCATCGAGTGGACTGTTGAAATATCCCCCCACACCGAAACTGCGTTTGCCGCCGGTTAAAAGCAGGCCGCCGCCCAAATCTTCCACGTATTGCGCTAAATGCTCCATACCGATCCGACCGAAAATACGAGCGGGCAAATTTTCAATAATGACCGCCCGGTAAGGATCGAGACCATCCTGCGACATTTCGAATGAATCCGCTTTGAATACATCGACATCAATTCGTCCCGCTTTCAAAGCACGAACCAGATTCCCATCCTGCCCGTCCGCATTCAAAACCAGCAGACGCGGCCCCGCATTCACACGTAACCCCGCTTCTCCACGATTATTTTCTTTGACGGGGTCGCCTTCGAGAACCAACTCAGCTTCGTAAGTAAAAAAGCCGGGGTGATCAACCAGATCTCGAAACAGCAAACGATTTCGTCCCAAAGAAAAAGTCTGCGTCGATGTGGAAATAATCTGCCCTTCCCGTTTGATGACCAGCTTCCCGGTAGCAGCGCGGTCTGCCTGGACATAAACGGAAAACTGAAATGGTTCTCTCGGCGAAATCTCTTCCGGAAGATTCAGCGACTCAACCGCAACGTCTCCCACTTTGATGCGATCAAAAGCTCGGTAATCAATAGGGATTTTCAATTCTCTGGACCGGCGAGCGGCACTGTTGGGGTCGATGCCATTTGCTTCGCCATCGGAAAGAACCAGAATGCGAGTCGGGCGATTGTTATCCGCCAGGTTGATCGCACTTTGCAAAGCGGAATTTAAATCGCTACCATCGATGTTGACCGGTTTTGAATAATCTTCGAACATCGCGGTTTCGGAAGGCACCCGTTCAATCTGAGAGCTGGAACCGAATGCAACAATCCCGACACGATCCCCTCTGCTGCGGTTACGATCAAGGTTATGGATCAACTCTGTCACATTGTTAAGTGCTTCTTCAGACATCGAACGGGATCGATCCGCCACAACAATAACATCAATCCCCTTCCCCCCCAGGTTGTAAAGTGGCCCGGCTAATGCAAGCACAAGTAGTAACATAATCCCGACGCGCACCCAGGTGGTTGCTTTCCCCTGCCGTCCGTATCGCCAGAGAAGAATCGCCAGCGGAACAGCGACCAGCAATAATTCCGGGTAATAGAATTCGATCATCAGCAAATACCAACTCTGATTCTGCCTGAATAAACAAACGGGAAATCCGACTGAGCTTCCAGAATTGAAAGCCTGTTACGGCTCTTGATATTGTACGCATTCAAACTTTCAAAATACCAGCGAATTACAAATTTGTCTGAACAAGCCACCTACTGAATTCCATTTCAGATAAGAAGACATTTCAAAACACTGGAATCGACTGCCAGTCTCTGGTATGCTCGCACTTTGCCACTACAGTGGAAATGAGCCGAACGGAGAATTGCGGTATGAAGCGAATACCAGATAAATTCCAAACCGGAGTAGTGCGAAAAAAGTTCGTGGGAATCCGGCTCGGGCTCACCTTGGTAGAGGCATTGATTATTATTATGATCCTTGCCGTATTGGTAGCCTTGCTTCTACCTGGAACTCGACGGGCTCGTCCTGCCACACGTCGCATGGCGTGCATGAACAACCTTAAGATTATTGCGGTGGCAATCCACTCTTACTCAGATACTTACCAATCACTTCCACCTGCTTATACGGTCGATGAAAACGGGCAACGTCTACACAGCTGGCGAACACTCATCCTCCCTTTTCTGGACGAAGTCTCTTTGTACGAAACGATTGATCTTTCAAAACCGTGGGATGATCCGGTAAACGCGACTGCCTTCAAAAAGACACCTCTGGTTTACCATTGTCCGTCACAAGATCTTCCAGGCGGCTACACAACTTACCTGGGGCTTGTCGGCGAGGAAAATTTCTTTCACCCGAATCGCCCACGTCAATTTGCTGAAATTACTGATGGTACCTCAAGTACTGTCATGATATTTGAAGTTGCTGCTGAAGATGCGACACATTGGATGTCTCCGCATGATATCAGCGGAGAATACCTGCTCCACCTGAAAGAAAAGAAATCGCAACCGCACAACAACGGGGGACATATTACTTTTGCTGATGGGACTCTCAGATTCATCAGCTATAAAACATCCGCAGAAATATTTCGAGCACTTAGCACAATTGCCGGAGATGATGATATCGATGCGGGCAGCTGGTAGAGAATATGCTGTTGGCTGATTACTGCGTGGCAGAAATTTGTTTGCGTTTCTCAAAACCTTTGCGAGTCAATTCAAAAATTCCCAGCGGCACCAGCCAACTTACCCAGGCGGCTATGCGGTACGTCCATTCTCCTTCAATTCCTGCAATAACAAACGCACCCCCGATCAGTCGAAGGAGAATCGCAGAACAAAGCAGCACGTAAGATCGACACATCCACAGACGATGTTTTTCAAACTCTCTACGCACAGCCGCTCTCCAGCCGAACCAGGTGCTCAACCCGGTAATAATTGCCAGCAAGGCAAAGGCGATTTTCACGCTCAGGCCCGCTTGTGCATATAAGGACATCCAGAATCCACTCGGTGCAACAACAAGAAGAATGCAGGCAACTTGCAGTTTTCCAAGTCGCGAATGCCAGCGGGGAAATCGTTGACGAATTCTTTCATTCAGTAAAACCATCCCCCAAAGAATCGAGAGCGGCCCTGCAATTAAATGAGGATAAAATGCCCATTGATAAGCTCCGAAAAATTCGCTCTTTCGCCCCCGCAAAAAATCAGTCGTGAAGTCAGGGGGCAGGTAACCGGGATATATTTTCACGATATCAACAGTCACCTTGAAGATAAGCAGGCAGACTACCCACCGCAGAACAATCATAAATCGCTCTGTACTACTGACCTCAAAGATCGATAAGTTTTTAACCATGTTGTAAACAATTTATTGGTAAGTTGTTTATGCGACACCGGTTAATATCTACTGTTTTCAACTCGTTCCCAAGCTCCTGCTTGGGAACGAGGAAAGGGTCCGCTATTGCGGACCACCGCAGAAATAGGACGATCCACCTCCCAACGTGGTTCGCAATAGCGGACCCTACGCCAACGCTGAGTATTTACCTACCGTTTATTATAAACCGGTGGCTTCCAGTTTTTCGGTAGTCGCCCTTGCGGCCGCACACTTTGCGAACCATTTGGGATTGGGTGATCCTCTGCTTTTTTCAGTGGGAGGTCATCGGGCAGGTGTTTGATTTTGAAATTCTTGAATTGAATTTTCATCGCGGGGCCAACATGAACCTGTACCGCTAATACACCTTCAAGAGATCGCCCGTTTTCATCCAGGTCGATCAGGTCAGCCGTTTTGTGTCCATCGATCCAATGCTGATAATGATTTCCCTGCACCAGCACGCGGTAATCGTGCCAGGCATCAGGAGCGAATTCTTTGACAGGCATTTTTCCGACAATCCACGGTTGCCCTTCGGAATCGACAATCACTTTCTCGCCGGTGTGTGATAAAATACGACGGCCTCTTTCTTCGTAAAGCATCCCGTTGTAATTCGGGTTGTTCGCAACGATATCGCATTGATAGCCGCTCACTACATCTAAGCCGATATCAGGCCGCGATGTCCCACGATATTGAATACCGCTGTTGCCGCCGGCTGTCACTTTTACTTTGACTCGCAAATCAAAATTGCGAATGGTTGAATGCTTCCAGGTGAGAAAATGATTTTTCTTCAACGTGCCATCGGTTTTTCCGGTGATAGCTCCTTCTTTAACCGACCAATATTTCGGATCGCCACTCCAATGTCGCAGCGTTTTTCCATCGAACAGACTGACAAAGCCATCTTTCCCAACCCGGGCACTGACTGCAGCGGAAGCTTCAGGATGCGGAACGGTAGATGCGGTGAATGTTCCTTTTTTCAACGGATCGAGCGGTCCCCCCAGTTCTTTGACTCGGTTTTTGGTTCGTGATCGCATCTCCTGAAGAGTTTTTGCGTAGCTGGGATCATCAGCCAGATTGATCAGTTCATCGGGATCGTTTTTCAGATCGTGCAGAAATTCGTGATTCCCATGATCAAAATAGCAAACGTACTTGAATCGTTCGGTCCGAATCCCTTCAAAGGCAGGGATTCGATTTCGCACAGCAAAATGTTCGTGAAAAGTCTCCTTCCGCCAACAGGCAGGTTTTTTCTCGGCAACGATCGGTCGCAAACTGTGTCCCTGATATCTCTGCGGAATATCGATGCCCGCCCAATCGAGAAAGGTGGCAGGGAGATCCAGATTTAACGCCAACGCATCGGTTACCTGCCCACGCTGTTTTTTTGGAACACGTGGATCAGCGACAATCAACGGAACGTTGATCGCCTCTTCGTAATGCGACCATTTGCCAGCCAGGCCACGATTAGCCATGTAGTAACCGTTATCGGCTGAATAAACAATAATCGTGTTATCAGCCAGCCCCGCTTCTTCCAACGCATGCACAAAACGACCAATCGCCTGATCAATTCCACTGACCATGCGGTAGTAAGACTGCATGTTGGTTTGATATTTCTGGTCCGTATTCCATCGCCAGAAATAACGCTCCCGGTTAATCGTCGTTTTCAGAAAATCGGGTTGCCCATCGAAAATATCAACATCATGAAGGCGAGGCAGTGCAATTTTGACATTATCATACATTCCATCAACCGCGCGAGGCCACGGGAAATGACCGATGCCGGGCCGGCGGTCGCTATCTTCTGCGTGACAGGCATTGAACCACATATTCAATGCGAACGGTTTCCCTTTCGGTTGCGATTTGATGAATTCTATGCCGCGGTCAATAATCAATTCCGTCTCGTGCCTCAAGCTGCCATCGGCCTGTTTTTTGTAATACGGGTTTCGACCGATCGCTTCAAATTCATCGAAGTGATCTTCTCTTTTGAACCCCCGGGGCATTTTGGCGTGCCATTTCCCGAAGTAGCCGGTGCGATAGCCATGCTCGCGGAGGATGTCGGAATACAACGTCTCCACCGCATCAGGGCGAGCCAACTCGGGATTCGCAGGCGTGCCGTAACTGCGACCGGTTAACCCGGTAAGAATTGTCGTTCGGCTGACCCAGCAAATCGCCTGACTCACATAGGCATTTTGAAACCGCGTTCCCCGAGCAGCTAACGCATCGATGTTCGGCGTTTGAATAACACCATTACCATAGCAACCAACCGTGCTGGTCGTTTGATCGTCCGCAAAGAAAAAAACAATATTCGGCCGTTCGTCAGCAACAACCTGCCCGATTGAGATGAATAATAGTGCAAAAACAAAAAGGAGTTTTTTCATAAGAGCAAGTTCATTTTAATAGATGAAATACGTCAATAAACAGTTTTGAAAAGAGCCACAGTTTGATGATGGGCTAATTCCAACAATAGCAAAAGAAGTGGAGCAACATCACAAGCGAATTCCACTTAATCTCTGAGTCCTTCCGGAAATATTAACTGAGACGATACAGAAAGGCTACTGACTCTGATGAATCAACGTTACTTGTATGCTACTGTTTGTTGGATCGTAGTTGTACATAATTATCTCTGACTCCAAACTTGCGGGCGAATACAAGTCGTACAATTTTTTCTTATTTTCAGTAGGAAGCTCAAGGGCAGACAAACATAACTTCGATCCTGAACATGTCCACAAGCATTTTTCTAACAGATGCTAATCCGTGGTATGAAGACGATAGAGTAGGGCCGCTTAACAAGACCTTCTTTCATGACGAAGACTGAGTTGACCTACATTTAATTATAATATCAACGACAAGTTGAACAGCTTCTGCTGGATACCGAACCAATGAAAAAAGGCCACTTACAAAATTTGTAAACGGCCTTTTGAGATTTATTGTCCTTACGATGGGTATAAAACCCTCGCCTTCAGGCGAATCCTTTAGGTTTTTCAGTCATATTACTCTGAGGTGATGAATAACCATAGACGGTGAATTCTGGAATAAAATGGTCGTTCCTATTAAATTAGAGTTACTTTTCCAGATAACAAAATCGTGAGCGTAAGGACTTCAGTCCGTAGCTCACGAAACCAAACCTACCGGCTTCAGCCGGTAGTAGCTTAGTTAACTCATTAGAAAAGTGAAGAGCTTACTCTTTTTCTTCCTCAGTTTCCGAAGTTTCACTGGTTTCGGCAGATTCGGTTTCGGCACTTTCATCTGAATTTTCCACTTCAGCGACTGATTCTTCTTCTGCGTCCTCAGCCTGCTCTGTTTCAGGTTCCGCATCGGTAACAACAGGGGCAGTGCGAGCAGCTTTGACACGGTCACGAGACTCTTCACCAACAAACTCAATTAAAGCCTGCTGACCGCCATCACCAAGGCGGCGCGTTGCCAGTTTAATGATCCGGGTATAACCACCAGGACGCTCTTCAAACTGTTCTGCCAGCTCGCTGAACAGGATGTCGACAGCTTCCTTATCCCTAAGTAGTGAAAAAGCCTTTCGACGCATGGCCAGGACAGGAGCCACTGCCTGGTTCCATTCGTTCCATTGAGAAGATTCCCGCCAGGTTTTCCACTCTGCTGAATTCCTTTCTGCAGAAGTATCCAGCTCGTCAGCTTTACGCTGGATTGGCAATGACTTGCGAGCCAGTGTGACGAGCTTTTCAACGAAAGGACGAATCTCTTTCGCTTTAGGAACTGTGGTGATAATTCTTCCAGGGACTTTAGGAGCCTGTGGATCGTCCTCGTCAGGTCGTACCGATTTGATCAGGCTCACTGCCATATTTCGGAACATAGCCTTACGATGCGAAGCAGTCCGCCCAAGATGTCGTCCACGAACGCGATGTCTCATGCTACTTACTTTAATTCACTAAAAAAATAATTCTGATTAAATAACGAATCTATCCAAGCATGATTCCGGCCCAAACTCAGCAGGAATCATAAAAGCTTAATTAGACATTGTTTGACGCTTGGGTAATTTCATCCCCATTCGCAGCCCCAGGGCGACCAGGCGTTCGCTTACTTCGACTAAAGTTGTTTCACCAAAGTTGCGAACCTGTAACAGTTGATCTTCTGAGCGGGCGACCAAGTCCCGGACAGTTACAATCCCTTCTGATTCCAAGCAGTTGGTGGCCCGTACAGAAAGGTTCAATTCGGCCAGAGACTGATTCAGTTTTTCTTCCAGTTCCAGATCGATTGGAGAATGACCGGTTGCTTCTGACATTCCATTCAAACCATCTTCCGGTGGAAGTTCCGGACCGGATTCCCGGTAGGTAATGAATGGATTGAGATGCTTCCGCATAATCTTGGCCGCTTCTACAAGTGCCATTTCAGGGCTGACCGTTCCATTCGTCCAGATATCCAGAATAAGTTTATCGTAGTTGGTTCGCTGTCCCACACGTGTTTCTTCGACTGCAAAGCGAACTCTTTCCACAGGAGAGTACAGGGCGTCCAGTGGAATTACTCCAATTTCGTTCTCATCCTGATAATGTTCACTTGCCGGAATATAACCGCGACCATTCTCCACCGTTAATTCCATGGAAAGTGGCACGTCATCGGTCATTGTGGCAATGACCATATCTTTATTGATCACTTCTACCTGATCGTCGGTAATAACATCTGCTCCTGTGACCACGCCACGCGTATGCTTTTCGATGCGGATGGTTTTGGGACCGGCTGCATAACTTTTCACAATCAGTGATTTCAGATTCAGGCAGATATCGGTGACATCTTCAACCACTCCGGGAATGGTTGTGAACTCGTGCTGAGCCCCCTGGATTTTTACACGTGTGACAGAACTTCCCTCAAGTGAGGAAAGCAAGATCCGCCTGAGACTATTACCAATCGTCGAGCCATAACCATATTCAAAAGGTTCACAGGTGAAACGACCAAAACTTGCAGTCGCAGTTTCACGTTCCATAACCAGACGATTTGGCAATTCTAAACCGCGCCAACGAATTCGCATAAATCTCTCCCTGAGATTGAAAGCAGAAGCATTCAAGAAGTCTCACCTATCGGCAAAATGCCGGTTGACAACTTTTCTGCTTCGTTAAGAACATATTCTGATGTATTAAGTCAATGGACAGTGACACTGTTCATTCATTGAAAACCAACCCGCTTTTCGCTTTATCAAACGCGTCGTTTTTTCGGAGGCCGGCAACCATTATGAGGCAGCGGGGTTACATCCTCGATCAACTTAATGGTAATTCCCTGTGTTTGCAGGCCGGTAATAGCACTTTCACGACCGGAACCTGGCCCTTTGACACGAATCTCCATTTCACGCACGCCAAATTTCTTGGCACGATCAGCACATACTTCTGAAGCACGCTGAGCAGCAAATGGCGTACTCTTACGACTTCCTTTGAACCCGGATGTTCCTGCTGTCGCCCAGCAAAGCACGTCCCCATTGGTGTCCGTGATCGTCACCATGGTGTTATTGAACGTCGCCTTAATATGAGCAATTGCTTTGGTTACGTTACGCCTGATCTTTTTCTTCTTTGACTTTGCCACCTACACACTCCCGTAAACTGCTGACGCAAACCTGTCGTTTTTGACAGGTGATATTGTAATTTTAATTCCTGAATCGTAAGTCGAACCAACAAAATAAGTCGGGCATTTAGTGTTTCATATCCTTAACACCTTTTTTGCCGGCAACCGTTTTTCGAATTCCCTTACGGGTTCGGGCATTTGTAATTGTACGTTGGCCACGAACAGGCAGGCCCCGACGATGCCGGATACCTCGATAAGACTGAATCTCGCGCAGACGAGAAATATTCTGTTGGGTCTGGCGACGTAACTGACCTTCAATAACGTACTCTGTATCAAGCAGATTGTTCAGATGAACCAGATCATCTTCACTTAATTGAGAAGCCTTCATCTGTGGATCAACATTCAGCCTGCGACAAATTTCAATCGCTGTATGTCGACCAATCCCATAGAGATAAGTCAACGAAATGTAGGCCGCTTTATTGTTCGGAATATCAACACCCTGAACACGTGGCATAACACACTAACTCCGATTATTTTAAGGAATTTCTTTGAAAGGAATCATTGACATAATTCAAAAAAAGCTTCAACAGGTTTCCCACCTGTCTTACTTAAATGCATCCCAGGTACCGCTTGGCACTTGGCGGGAAATGATTGAATTATGAGAAATGTCCCCGAAATGATAATATTTTAAAAACCACAGCTTCAACAGATAGCTTTTCTACCCCTGACGCTGTTTATGCTTCGGGTTTGTTGAACAGATAACGTAAACTCGCCCTTTACGGCGAACAACCTTACAGCTCTCACAAATTCTTTTGACGCTTGCCCGGACTTTCATGAAACACCACAACCTTTGCACATAACAGCTAAAATACAGCCCCGCTGTATTTCAAATGATAGATTTGAACAATTCCGAGAAAATCAGATGTCGCAGTGACTGCACCCTGTCAGATATCTCGTAACTTCTTACCCTGTATGGAGATCGCTTCTCTACACATTCAGGGGATCGACAACAGCCTGTTCGGAACGCGAAATTATAGACAGACAAACCCGTATCACACAAGGCAACCGCAACGCTTCCGCGGGAATTTCACGGTTTATCTTGAAATTCACCCTGAATCCCACGTTTAGCCAACTCTGAGGCCCGCGGCGTCAGGATCTCAGGGCCATTTGCCGTGATCGCAATGGTATGCTCGAAGTGTACACTTGGTTTGCCGTCAAGTGTCAGCACGGTCCAGTGATCCTCAGTTATTCCAACTTCTTTGGTGCCGGCATTAACCATAGGCTCTATCGCTATGACCAGGCCGGGTCTTAAATCAAAATCTTTTTCAACGGTCTCCTTGTCGACATAATGGGGGACCTGCGGGTCTTCGTGCATTTCCTGCCCAATGCCATGTCCGACAAAATCTTCCACAGAGCTGAACCCGTTTTTCGAAATATAATCTGCCAGCCGGGTTGCAACTTCGCTCCATCGCTTACATTCAGAAATTGCATCTATTGCCAGCAGCAGTGAGGCTTCACCGACTTCCAGCAGTTTTTGTTTCTGTTCATCAACTTGACCAACAGGATACGACCAGGCGGAATCTCCACACCATCCGCTTAGTTTACAACCGGTGTCAACGCTGACAATATCCCCTTCAGCTAATACACGATCTCCAGGAATGCCATGTACGACTTCTTCGTTAACGGAAATGCAACAGACGGCCGGAAAAGGGACAGGCCCCGGAAATCCTTTGAAAAGCGGTTTCGCGTGATGCTTCAGAAAAAGATCTTCGACCGCCTGATCCAGTTCTCCGGTTGTGATCCCCGGCTGAATCATGGATTCAACCAGGCGATGTGCTTCTGTGACAAGTAGCCCTGCCCGTCGCATCCGATCAATTTCACGCCGGCTCTTCAAGGTAATCACAAGCAGTACTCCAGGGCATCTTGCTTCAATTCTCAATCCCGAAAAGAAACATGCCCACAGTAACGTGGGCATATAACAAATCAGCAGGTCAGGCTGGAAAGTCTATCCTGCAAGTTACTAATTAATTCAGGAGTCGTCTGATTCCAACAGGCCTCGGTAATTTCTCATTACCAGGTGAGAGTCAATCTTTTGAACCAGATCCAACGCGACTGAAACAACAATGAGCAGTCCCGTTCCTCCGTAAAAACTGGCCAGCATGAACGGAATATTCATCCATCTTGCAACAATCATCGGCGTGATCGCAATAATCGCCAGGAAGCCTGCCCCGACATAAGTAATTCTCACCATGACCTGTTCCAGGTAAGTTGCAGTGCGGGTTCCGGGGCGATAACCCGGGATAAAACTCCCGTAGTCTTTCAGGTTGTTAGCCATATCTTTCGGGTTGAATGTAATGGCGGTCCAGAAGTAGCAGAAGAAGTAAATTAACGCGACATAGCACGAATTGTACATGAAGCCACGTCCCGAGCCGAATGCGCTGGCTAACGTTTTCAATGTCATCGAGCCAGGCCAGATGGCTGAAATCTGACTGAAGATAAAGTAGGGGAACATCAACAGGCTGGAGGCGAAAATAATCGGCATGACGCCTGCCTGATTCACCTTCAGCGGAAGAAACTGTCGCTGTCCGCCCATTACCTTGCGGCCTCGAACATGCTTGGCAGATTGAATCGGAATTCGTCTTTGTCCCTGGGTAATGGCGACGACTGCAATGACGACACCAATAAACATCGCTGCGAGCAGCAGCAACTTGTCGACTCCCAGTTCTGTTCCTGCCCGCACGCCTTTTTCAAACGCAGGTTGCAAATATTCATACATCGAGGTAGGCATACGAGCCAGAATTCCAGCCATAATTAACAGGCTGATCCCGTTGCCGATACCGTACTCGTCAATCTGTTCGCCGAGCCACATTAAAAAGACAGTTCCTGCTGTCATCACCAGCGCACCAACCATGTGAACAACAAAACCATCATACCCTTTAATGATCATCCCCGCTCCTTCGTTACCGAAGCCGCCCGAGATGGCACGTATCCAGAAGAAGCTTTGCAACAGACAAATGACAACTGTTGCATATCGGGTATATTCATTAATTTTTTTACGTCCAGCTTCCCCTTCTTTTTGCAGTTGTTCCAGGGGCGGATAAACGCTCCCCATCAACTGAAAAATAATCGAGGCGGAAATATAAGGCATGATGCCAAGACCAAAAATGGTCGAGTTCCCCAGGTTTGAGGCTGAGAACAGGGAAACCATCTGGATCACCTGGCCAAACCCGGAACCTCCCGATTGGAGTTTGTCCATCTGCGCTTTGAATAACTCCTGATCGATAAATGGAAGAGGTACCCAGAACCCCAGCCGATAAATAGCCAGCAGGCTCACGGTTAACAGAATTTTGTTCCGTAGCTCGGGGATACGAAACATCATAATTAATTTTGCCAGCATCGACGCTTACCTTGAATGTCAAGTGCCGTGTGAATTGGAATATGATCAGCGAAATGGTCGCTTATCAAACAATAAAATGTTTCTCGTTCAAGCCGGATGAAAAAGGTCCATCAGGTTAAGAACAGAAAAAAACACCTTGGATCATTTACGAGAGTGAGTTTTCGTGAATCTTGGCACTTTTGGCAAGTCCAGCAAGGGCGATTCTTTGAATCCGCGACTGAAAATACAAAAATTCCCCGGCAAGACGGGTTCATTCCCATCGCTGCACCCAAAAATAAATCGAATAAAATACGCGAACGACATCATAAAATGACTATTCACAGTACAAAAAAACGCCTTATCCAAAAAGGAAAGGCGTTTCTGTTCTCCTCCCCGGATATTTCCAGGTATATAACTCGTCTAGGACGATAGCGTTCTTGAAGGTCGTACAACAAGCTCGACGCTACCACCGGCCTGCGTAACTTTTTCCTCAGCAGAAGCTGAAAAACGGTGCAGTTTAACGTTTACTTTTTTTGTCAGATCGCCATTACCAAGAAGTTTTACAGCATCATACTTGCCGTGAATCAACCCTTTGGCTCGCAAGACTTCTGGTGTGATTTCGTCACCATCATTGAAATGGTTCTCAATATCTCGAACGTTAATCACAACAACAACGTCGGCAAAGGCACGATTGTTAAACCCTCTTTTGGCAACTCGCATGAACAGCGGGGTCTGCCCACCTTCATAACCACGCCGGGCACTCGAACCGGCTCGAGAGCCGTATCCGTTGTGACCACGACCTGAAGTTTTACCATGTCCGGAACCTGGACCTCGACCGATCCGTTTCCGTTTTTTTCGCTTATGTATTCCGCGATGGACATCATCGATAATCATTAAATCTCTACTCCTCGTAACCGAGCAACATCTTCTCTGGTTCGCAGCTTTTCAAGTGCATCAAAGGTCGCTTTTACAACGTTGATGGGATTGGTTGAACCGCGAACTTTAGTAAGAATATCTTTTAGTCCGACAGATTCTACCACCGCTCGCACGCTGGCTCCCGCAATAATCCCTGTACCGGGGTTAGCAGGAAGAAGCAGAACGCGAGCCGCTCCAAATCGTCCCTCAACTTCGTGTGGGATCGTTGACCCATCCAGCGTGACGCGGATTTTGTGTCGTCCGGCATCTTTTACTGCTTTTTCTACAGAAGAAGGTACTTCATTGGCTTTGCCGTAACCCCAACCAACTTCACCTTTCTGATTGCCCATGACAACCATCGCAGCAAAGCTGAATCGTCGACCACCCTTGATGACACAAGCACAGCGACGGATTTGTACCACTCGTTCCTGAGAATCTGACCTTGATTCGTTAGCCAACTTCTGATCTCCCGATATTACTTTTTACCAATCGCCCTGTTTATGCTGTAAAATATGATTCAGCTACCTGAGTTATAAGGCTGCGAAATCCTCTTTAGAAATCCAATCCACCTTCACGTGCGGCGTCTGCCAATGCTTTAACCCGACCGTGGTACATGAACTTACCGCGATCAAAAGCAACTTCTTTAATTCCCTTTTCTTTGGCACGGGAAGCGATCAACTCACCAATTTTTGCAGCCGCTTCAACATTTCCCGCATATTTTCCGGGACCTGCCACCGCACCTTCCATCGTACAGGCAGAAACAAGCGTCTGGCCAGCTTCGTCGTCAATAATTTGTGCATAAATATGACGATTACTACGAAAGACACTCAGTCTCAACCGACCTGCTTTGCGAACGCGATTACGAACGCGAAATGCTCTTCGGTTTTTCCGGTTTCGAATTCTCTTATGAAGTTTCACGGCTAACCTGCCAAAGTTGAAAATTAAAATGTTATAAAACTATGTTGCAGTATGTCGTACTGCTTTGTTTCGTTAAATGCAGATCAGACTGAGACAGTCTATTTTGCGAACGCTTTTCCCGCTTTTCGACGAATATGTTCGCCCTGGTATCGAATCCCTTTACCTTTATAAGGTTCAGGCGGGCGAACCTGACGAATATTTGCAGCAAACTGCCCAACCGCATGTTTGTCAGGACTTTTCAGTATAATCAATGTTCCCGAAGGAAGTTCACAAATCACACCGTCCGGAATGGGTAAACTGATTGTGTTGGCAAAACCAACCTGTAAATTGAGTACTTTACCCTGCATGGTCGCCTGATAACCGACGCCAACAACTTCAAGACGTTTCTCATACAACGCTTCAACGCCGACAACCATGTTGTTGATCAGGCTGCGGGTCAACCCATGCAATGCACGAGACTGACGAGTATCATCCGGACGGGTAACAACCACCTGGGCGGGATCGTTTTCGATCGCGACAGAGATCGTCGGGTGATGTTGGATCGACAGCGTTCCATGAGGTCCCTTGACAGTGACCTCCCTGCCCTGAAGTGTAACTTCAACCTTTTCAGGAATAGGAATCGGTTTTTTACCAATACGAGACATAACTACAAACACCCTTGAATAAATCAGCCGAACGTCACAGCTTCAAAATATATATTTCGAGTTTACCAGATTGTACACAAAATTTCGCCGCCAACACCTTTGGCTTTTGCTTCACGATTGCTCAGCACGCCCTTGCTTGTTGAAAGAATACAGATACCCATTCCCTGCATTACTTCCGGAGTATCTTTGACACCCGAATATCTTCTGCAACCAGGCTTACTGGTGCGCACAATTTTCTGGATTACCTGTTCCCCATTCGGTCCATATTTCAACTGGACACGCAGAATATTCTGAGGCGAATCTTCCACTTCTTCGTAATTCCAGATGTAGCCCTCACGTTTGAGAACATCTGCAATCGCTTTTTTCAGTTTTGAGCAGGGCATATCGACAACAGATCGCTCAATCGCAATTGCGTTTCGAATTCGTGTCAACATGTCTGCAACCGGATCGGTCATCATGGCTGAAAAGCCCTATTCTATAACTACCTGAACAACAAATAAATCAATCAAAACTGACAAATAGCAACCGGGGTTCTTATCGACCACCAGGCTTGCTGAATGGCATACCAAACTTTTCCAGGAGTACCTTTACCTCATCATCATTAGAGGAATCAGTCACAATTGTGATATTCATCCCTTGAGTGTACTTGGCATTATCAGCATCAACTTCAGGGAACACCATTTGCTCACTAAGGCCCATACTGTAGTTGCCATTGCCGTCAAATGCTTTGGCTTTGACGCCACGAAAATCCCGAACACGAGGCAAGGCCAGCGTGATTAAACGGTCCAGGAACTCATACATGCGTTTACCACGCAAAGTAACCCTGCAACCGATTTCCATCCCTTCACGAAGTTTAAATCCAGCCACCGATTTTTTGGCTCTCGTAACTTCCGGCTTTTGACCTGTGATAACAGACAGATGCATGAGAGCTTCTTCGAGGCGTTTGCGATCCTGAATCGCGCTGCCCAATCCCATGTTCAAAACTATTTTCGTCAACTTTGGCAAAGAATGGGCATTACTGCGACCAAACTCTTCCTTCAATTGAGGAACGATTTCGTTTTTATATTTTTCAGCTAAACGGGCCATTACTGACCACCCCTCAATGTCTATTTAATAATGATTGTAGATAAATGCCGGAAACACTCAATGATCTTTTTCAGCTACCCGCCTTGGCATACTTTGTCCGTTTGGGACTGATCGCTTCGCCGCAGGATGTATCACACTTCTTGCAGTAGCGAACCTTGGCCCCATCGTCATCGTAACGAAGTCCCAGGCGGGTTGGCTTCTGGCAAGATTCGCAGTAGTACATGACGTTACTGCTCTGGATTGGCATCTCAATCTGCAGACGTCCACCCGAAGGGCTTTTGGGGTGCCCTCGTTTTACATGCTTGTAAACCTGGTTGACTCCCTGAATAACCATCTTCTGGCCACCAGCAAGAACCTGTAAAACCAATCTTGGACTGCTCGATTCATCATCGCCTGTAATGACGACGACATGATCACCTTTTTTAATTTTCATGGCTTCTTCGCCCCGTAAAACACCCTGATTTGTTATGTCAGGGATCTTCCTGTCTCTGTGTATAAATATGCTGCCCAAAACCGGGCAGGTCATTAATGTTTCCCAATACCCGGAGTACAACTTACTGACTCAGGGTTCTACAATTGTTATACCACTTCACTGGCGAGGCTGACGATTTTCATAAATCGTTTTTCCCGTAATTCGCGAGCAACAGCCCCGAAAATACGTGTTCCTCGTGGTGTCCCGTCCTTATCGACCAGTACAACTGCATTTTTATCGAACCGAACATAGCTGCCATCATCACGACGGATCGCATATCGGGTCCGAACAATCACAGCACGAACAACCTGTCCCTTTTTAACCGGGCTACCCGGCAGAGTCTTCTGAATACTGACGACAATAATGTCGCCAACATCAGCTGTCCTTCTTCTGGTACCACCCAATACGCGAATACAACGAGCTACTTTAGCTCCGGTGTTATCAGCGACATCGACTACGGTTTGCATCTGGATCATCGAACTCGACCCTTACTCACTTCTTCAATTGTATGATATTATGACAAAGCCTGAAAAACTGCACCAGGTTTTACGAATCAGTTTCTTCAGCCTGCTCTTGATCTTTGCTTGTTTGAGCCTCTTCTGACTGCTCACTGTTGTGTTGCGAAACCGGGATCACATTGGTTTCAAGAATCCGAACCAGTTGCCAGCGTTTCAGACGCGACAAAGGGCGAGATTCTATGATCTCAACTTTATCTCCCAGCTTGGATTCATTATTTTCATCATGCACGTGGCAGACTGTTCGTCGACTGACAATTTTGCCGTACTTCGGGTGAGGAAACAGGCGTTTCACTTCTACGCGACGCGTTTTATTCATTTTGTCGCTGGCGACAATACCAACCAACTTTTTCTTCATAACTTCAATTGTCCGTCACTAAATGATGTTAACCTGTAAACGTTAACCCAATATGTTTCCAAATCAAATCCAGGTATCGATAAACTCTCTATGCCTGCTCGGTTGTGCCGGATTCTGCGAGCTGCTTTTCCCTAAGCAGTGTTTTAATACGTGCAATCTCCCGCCGATACTGCTTCAAACGAGAAGGCGCATCCAGTTTCTCGGTTGCAGACTGAAATCGCAACTCAAACAGGTCTTTCTGTGCCTCTTTCAAGGAGAACGTCAGCTGTTCCACGTTCATTTCCCGAAGCTCAGATGCTTTAGACATAACCCCAACCTAACTTCTAAACCACAAAACTATAGACTTGCTGCTTTACAGGAGGAAGTCACTGAAATCCGTCTTTCTCCACAGCGTTTCATCAAAACAGAACCACCAGTCCGCACACCCCTGAAATCAGGGATGTCCTAAGAACTGCCGGGCCGTCGTGTTAATAATCGTACTCGCATTGGCAATTTATGAGCTACTCGAGCAAAACATTGCCGGGCAGCTTCGTGAGAGGCACCCGAGATTTCAAACAGGACAGTTCCCGGTTTAATCACAGCTACCCAACGATCCGGTTCTCCTTTACCTTTACCCATCCGAGTTTCCAGCGGACGTGCAGTTACAGGTTTATGAGGAAAAATCCGAATATATAATTTACCTTCACCGCGAATATATTGCATCGCTGCAATACGGCAGGCTTCAATTGTTTTACCAGTCACCGAACCTGGTTCCAGCGCCTGTAAACCCCAGTCACCAAAAGCCAGTGTATTGCCACGAGCCGCATTACCTTTTATGCGACCTCTTTGACTTTTTCGATGCTTGACCCTTCTGGGCATCAGCGCCATCTTTAGACTCCTCGTCTGAATAATTACCGTGATCGATCCAAACTTTTACACCAATGATACCCTGGCCCGTTTTTGCAGTCGTCTGACCGTAATCAACGTGCCGCTGTAATGTTGAAAGTGGAATCGAACCGCGAATTCCCTTTTCTTTACGTGACATCTCCGCACCGCCAAGACGTCCGGAAAGCTGGATTTTAACTCCATGAGCACCGGTATCCATCACCTGTTCGAGTGATCGCTTTAGTGCTCGACGAAAACTACCTCTTTTTTGTAACTGCTGGGCAATATCTTCTGCAACCAGGATTGCACTTTTGAACGGGTTGTTCAATTCGACAATCTTCAACTCCATTCGCCGTCCGGTCAACTCTTCCAGTTCTGCTTTTAATCGATCAATTTCCTGTCCTTTGCGACCAATAATTACACCAGGACGAGAAGAAAACAGGTTAATGTTTACATGATCGCGAGTTCGCTCAATTTCCACTTTGGCGATCCCCGCAAATCCGTATTTTTGTTTAACAAAACGACGAATTTTAACATCTTCAACGAGCAACGTACCAAATTCCCGTTTCGGTGCATACCACCGGCTACGCCAATCTTCGACGATACCTACCCGAAAGCCTGTTGGTCGTACTTTTTGTCCCATGACGATTTCGCCTGTTACCTGTCACTATTTACTGAATGAATAACAATTAAAAAAACCACCCGTTCCCGGGCGAATTACTTAACACTAAGGAATTTCAGGGGCATCAAGAGCCACTTTAATGTGTGCAAACTTCTTTTCAAGCATATCAGCCCGGCCACGTCCACGAGGGCGAACACGTCTGAATTTTGGCCCCATATCAACCTGAGCATCTGAAATGATCAGCGATCCGGGATTGCGGGCACCACGATCTTCTGCATTTGCTACCGCACTGTGCAGTACCTTTTCCAACATCTTCGCACCACGATTATGCATGAAACGAAGTTGTTCAAGTCCCTGCTGCGCAGTCATTCCACGGACCAGGTTCGCAAAATGGCGTACCTTGGTTGGAGAAATACGAGCAAATCTATGTGATGCCTGAATACTTGCCATAATGACACCTAAAACAAACCGGTCTAAAGCCGGAATTATGTACTGATAATCTCAAACTGCCAACAAAGCGAAAATACTGATTTAACGCTTCCCTCGGGCCCCATGCCCTCGAAACGTACGTGTTGGAGCAAATTCACCCAGTTTGTGTCCAACCATTTCTTCGGTTACATATACATTAATATGCGCCCGGCCGTTATGAACCAGGAAAGTATGCCCGATAAACTCAGGGGCGATCGTTGAACTACGTGCCCATGTTTTTACGGGATCCTTGCGATCTGCTTCATCGAGCTTCGCAATTTTCTCTAACAGGTTGTGATCCACATAAGGACCTTTTTTAAGGGAACGCCCCATTCTTCAACCTCAACAAATGCTTAAATGTTTACAGAAATAATTTACTTAAGTTGCCCGTAACGTCTTGACTTGCGTCGACGAATAATCGCCTTGCTCGAAGCCTTGCGCCTTTTACGGGTTCGCCCCCCTTTGGCCAGAACACCTGTTGGAGAACAAGGATGCCGACCACCAGAGTTACGACCTTCACCACCACCCATTGGGTGGGCAACCGGATTCATTACAGTACCACGTACTTTGGGGCGTCGCCCCATCCAACGTTTTCGGCCTGCTTTTCCAAGAACAATTTTATTGTGATCTGTATTCCCAACTTGACCAATTGTAGCCCTGCAGGAACTTGGTAACCGCCGGACTTCACCAGAGGGCAAACTCACCTGAGCCCAGCCTCCTTCTGTCGCGTTCATTACTGCAACAGTACCTGCACCGCGAACCAGTTGACCGCCTCGGCCGGGCTGCATTTCAATATTATGAATTTCAGTTCCCTGGGGAATTCGTGAAAGCGGCATGCAATTGCCAACTTTCGGTTCAACATCAGGGCCGTTCTCTACCTTGTCGCCAGCTACCAGTCCGACTGGAGCCAGAATGTATGCTTTTTCACCATCTTCGTACTGAAGCAGTGCAATTCGGGCAGAGCGGTTAGGATCGTATTCGATCGAAATAACTTCTGCGGGAATTCCCTCTTTTTTTCTTTTGAAGTCGATTATCCGGTACATCTTACGATGTCCGCCACCACGATGACGTACGGTGATCTTTCCCTGATTATTCCGCCCGGAGTGTTTTTTCAAACGCACCAGCAGTGATTTCTCAGGCTTCTTTTTCTTATCGGTAATATCCGCAAAGTCACTCACGGACGCCCCACGGCGACCTGGACTTGTCGGTTTATAAAATCGAACACCCATTTTCGACTTCCTCAGTCGTTGACTCTACTTTTTATTTCAATCAGGAGCACAATAAGCCCCTGTCACATTACTACATAAACTCGAAAGTACAATTATTTTTTTAGAAGAATGAGATGCGGTCATCTTCGTGAAGTTCAACAATCGCCTTTTTCCAACCTTGTGTGTGCGTGAAGCCCGTCTTGGTACGACGAGGTTTCCCCTTGCGGTTCTGTGTTCGCACTTTCGTTACTTTGACATCCCACAACGCTTCAACTGCTGCACGGATTTCGTACTTGTTGGCCTGTGAGTGAACCTTGAATGCATACACATTGTCTCTCTCAGCGAGATGTGCATTTTTTTCCGTCACCAATGGCTTGAGTACCACCTGGTACGGATCAAGTTTCAAACCAGAGTTGGATTCCTGAGCCATCTCACTTTCCCTCATTTACCTGCAAAAAACACCAGCTTATATTCAAAAAAATCAACAATCTACTCTATGTTCAACTCTGCTTTCGCAATGCATCCAGAGCACCGCGTGTTACAAGCAGCATTCTCTGGTGCAACAAGTCATACGCATTAAGTCCAGATGCCGGAGTAACTCTCAGTCCGGCAATATTCCGCGATGATTTCCAGATGTTTGTGTCATACGACTCAATAGCCAGCAATGTCTTTGCCGCATCCAGTCCCAATGCAGACATAAGTGAAACAACTTCTTTTGTTTTTGGTGCCTCAATTTCCAGAGAATCAATGACCTTCACCTGATCATCCTGAAACTTGCTCAGCAACGCCATTTTTGTAGCAAGCCGAACTGCCTTTTTCGGCAACCGGTAGCTCCAGTCTTTAGTCACCTTGGCAAAAGTATGCCCACCACCTCGCCGAATTGGAGATCGTACACTACCCGCACGGGCGTTGCCTGTCCCTTTTTGACGATACATCTTTTTCGTTGTGCCCTGAACCATCCCGCGAGATTTGGTCGCAGATGTTCCAACTCGTTTATTCGCCTCATACATGACAACAACATCATGCAAAAGCTGCTTATTAACACTCGAGGCAATCTCGGTTGGATCAAACTCGTATGATCCAACTTCTTCTCCCTGCTGAGAGTAAACCGGCAATGAAATCATATCACTGTCTCTTATACACATCTCCGAGCC